>WAQV01000001.1 GCA_015520065.1 Candidatus Pacearchaeota archaeon
CAAGAGTAGGAGGTAAGAATGCTGAAAAAACTATCGGAGAAGAGAAACCAGAAGGGTTTCACATTGATTGAGCTTCTGGTCGTTGTGGCCATCATCGCAATCCTTGCTGCAATTGCGATACCCCAGTTTGCTGCCTACAGGACAAGGGCTTATAACTCTGCTGCTGAGAGTGACCTGAGGAACTTCAAGACAGGTGCCGAGGCATATTACGCAGATAACCAGCAATATCCATGGTAAAACATTAAAAGGAGGTATAGAGATGAAGATGAAAAGGATTTTGTTTTTTATGATAATGATTACATTGATATTTGCCACATCTTCAATAGTTTATGCGGCAGCGGTTACAGACGGTGGCTGTGGAGATAGTTATTCTTTTTCAACTGATAACACATGGGCAGCTTCAAAGAATGTTACATTATGTCTGAATGGTGCTGCGCAGAGTTATGCTGCTATAACGAAACATCTCAATGGTAATAGAACCTATGGTACAGCTTCAAACACATCAAAGATTTATTGGAACGACAGCGGTGACTATGGGACCACTGGTACAGCACTTTCTAACGCTCCGAGTGCCTCTGATTCTTCTGAGTTTGGAACTGGTTGGAGTGAATTGTAAGAGTAACTTAAATGGTTTTAATTTCAAAAGAGGGAGCATTTGCTCCCTCTTTTGATTAAACTTCTAAATACGAATCTTTTCTGATGAAAAAAATCAGTTTATCACAGCCATTTCAAATTCTTTTTATTATTTTTGTTTGCCTTGGTGTGTTCTATCCCAGTCTTTTTGGTGAGGTTACATCAATCGATGACCATCGTCTAATAACAAACCTATATAATGCAAAAGAAATTGATATTACAACATTGTTTTTCAGAAAAGGTAGTGGGAACTATTATCGTCCCCTGTTGTATTTGACATATCTATTAGAAAAAAAATTTTTGGGGCTTCACGAATTTTTCATGCATTTTAATAATGTATTATTACATACTTTGTCTGCAATTATAGTATTTTTTCTTATAAAAAATTTCCTTAAGTATTTCAGTAAAGAAAACAACGAAACTTACTTTCCATTTTTTATATCGCTATTATTTGCTCTTCATCCAATTAATACAGAATCAGTGAACTGGATTTCCGGTAGAACGGATGTGCTTGCGTCATTGTTTGTTTTTATATCCCTCTATATGCTCTTCAAATCTGAGTTGAAGAAAAAGTTATGGATATTGGGTGCTGGCTTTTTCTATCTGTTAGGGCTCCTATCAAAAGAAGTTGCTATCGGACTTTTTCCTGTTGTAATAATATTGCTCTTTATAGGAAATCATAGAAAAGATATATTTATCTCAGAAAAAATCTATAGTATAGTAGTATTTGTTTTTTTTACCGTACTCTATTTTTACATGAGATCAGGATTTGTTTTAGAACATGATACGGGGCTTAAAAATGTTATAACTGCTGGTGGAGATAATCCTTCTTTTTGGATATCTTTCAGGGGGATTATTAAGGCCACTGGTTTTTATCTGAAAAAACTCTTTCTTCCACTTCCTTTAAATTTTGCCATTGTTAATGTTTCAACTAAAGCGTATTTGACACTTGGAATATTGACGACATTATCATTTGTAGTTTGCAACATACTTTTAATCTTTAAGAAGCACTTTAATGAAAAATTACTTTTTTTAAGCTTCTGGTTTATTTTCTCTGTTATTTTCTATATTCCTGCTCTTCCATTAGTACTTGCAAAGATCACCTGGACTCCACTTGCAGAAAGATATCTTTATATCTCAAGTCTTGGATCAGCATTTATAGTAGTTTATTATCTGGCCACCAGACTTAAAGAAAGGTGGTTTTTTATATCTATTTCAGTAATCCTTATTTTGTGTGGATTTATTACAGTTGAAAGAAATATTATATGGCAGAAAAACATTACACTCTGGGCTGATACTGTAAAAAAATCACCTGATTTTGCTCCTGCAAGGAATGACTATGCAATAGCATTAATAAAGGAAGGCAGAATAGAGGAAGCAAAAAAACAATTAAAATTAGCCTCAAAGTTAGCAAATGACAGGTCAGCCAATCCTGATATTAATCTGGCTATACTTGAATCACCTTATAATTTGGATAATGCTGAAAGGATAGTAACTCAACAGATAAATAATCCAGAACTTAAAGAAAAATTTAAAATCAGGGCTTTAGAGAAATTTATATCAATAAAAACTTCAAAACTTCTTGATGAAAAAATCCCGGAAGAAAAAAAGAAGAAGATTTACAGGGAACTTATTTCTGGATATAATACATTGTTCACTTTTAGGCAAGATGGTTTCTATAAATATCGTATAGGTCAACTTTACATTGCACTTGGAGAAAAAAGGAAGGCACTTGAGAATTTCAAGGAAGCAGCCAGGCTTTCTCCCAACGAATACTTCTCTCCTGCTGCAAGGAAACTTGTGAAGAATCTCCAGGCAGAACTTGCTGACAAAGATAGAGATAGCTGAATCTAATAAGGGAATTAACCTCGTTACTTAAAGAATAACATGGGACAATGATGAAAAAACAAAGGGGCTTTACATTGATTGAAATTCTTGTTGTTATAGCTATTATTGCCATCATTGCTGCTATAGCAATACCACAGTACGC
>WAQV01000002.1 GCA_015520065.1 Candidatus Pacearchaeota archaeon
ACATATTGCATTCCTGAAGCTGCAAATATGCCTGTGCAATTTCCTTTGAGAAAGGCAACCAGCTGTCATTATTAAAATAAACTCTCTCAAACAGCGAAGAGTATCTTGACTTGGCTTTATAAAAAACCTATGGATTGCAGACGGATTTGAATTGTATCTTTTGCTGTTGTCAGTATTCAGAAAGATAAGCTTTAAGACATCTGCAAATTCAATGCTTGGCATATATCCTTTAAACCTGCCTATATTAGTGTCTGCCATCCTTGATGTTAAGAGGTTGTTGAGATTTATAAATATTGATATACTCTAAACAACAATAATAAACTTAATTCTTATAAAGAAGAAGCTTAACTATCTCTCTAAACAGAAAGACATTTGAATATATTGTTTTATAGTCCTCTTAAGAAAAGAATTATAAAAAACGCCCCTGCCGAGATTCGAACTCGGGTCACCGCCGTTCTCCGATTATGAGGTTGCATTGAGATGCGTAGGCTTTCTCTCTCGTCGAGATTAAGCCACCTCTTGAAGTTTAAAAATTTGAGAGGGCGGAATTCTTGGCCTCTGAACTACAGGGGCAAAAGTTAACAATAATTGAAATATTAAATTTACTTTTATAAGTTTTTTGTTCTCCTCTTTAAAAAACGTATAGCCCCAGCAGGATTCGAACCTGTGTCACGAGATCCAGAGTCTCGTACCTTTGACCACTAGACCATGGGGCTTTGCATCACATTAAAAAACAAAGAAAAACTGCTTAAAAAATTTTCTCTGCATCTTTCCTGAAGATATTCTCTGGAACTCTTCCTTCCTTTGAAGTGTTATTTTTCCTAGACGCTTTCATAAGAATAAATATTGCAATCAACACTGAGAATATAAGAACAGCCCATAATACTCTTACAGTCCAGTATAACCAGTCAAAGAATTCCTCTGTCTCAATGCATGGAGGACACGATTTGCCTCCGCAATCAACACCTGTCTCATCGTAATTTTTAATTCCGTCATAACAATAACTACAATATTTTGGAGCTTCAGAGGTTACAAAAGAAATATCCACTCTTCTCATGTCTCCAAAAGGAAGCTTTGTTTCCTTAATCCTGCTGACAAGTTTCTTTGTTTTTGCGTCAAATATCTCTATGTACTCCTGATTGCACCACTCTCTTTTTTTCACCTCAACAGGAACTGAAAGGCTGCAGGATTTTCTCTCAACTTGGGTTTCAATACAACCATTTAAATCAACACACTCTCTTTCCATGTAACCCTCAAAACTTACTTCTCCCTTAATAATGTCTCCTATTTCTTTTTCATAATAACACTCGCTCCACTCTCCGCACTTTAAATCAGGAGTGCAATCTTGTTTTTGAGAACAAAACCTTCTCTCAAGAATATCTTCTGTTCCGCATTTAATGTCCTTGCATACTCTTTGTTGTATGTCTGTTGTAGCATTGCATTCGCTCCACTCTCCGCACTCATACTCTGGAAAACACATATAAGAGTCCACTCCGTTAGAAAGGTACAATACAGCAACTGCTAAAACAAATGCTGCTACAACATATTTCCTCTTCATTTTTTTCCTTCAAGTTTTGTTTTTAGCCTGATTATTCTTACAGTCTTAATCAGTGCAAGTATTATCAAAATAAACAAAACTATCCATAATAAAGCTTTGTATTTATCAGAAAGTGGAACTTCTGCAGGGCATTTCCAAGGGCAAGGGCCTCCGCAGTCGATTCCGAGTTCTCCCTGGTTCTGAATTCCGTCTGAGCAGGTAGGGCACGGTTTGCAAGGGCCTCCGCAGTCAACAAGCAACTCGCAGCTTCCCTGATGGCAGTTTCTAATCCCATCAGAACAGCTCGCCTCTTTAACAAAAAGGCAAGGCTGAATTTTGACTGGCATCCCCATTTTCACATTGCAGGAGTTTAAGTCAAAACATTTCCTTATCTGCATTCCGCAAGATGCCTCTGATATCTTGTTTTCATCACAATAACTCTTAATAAATCTGTAATCCTCTCCAGAAAGGACTCCTGCCTCAAGGCTGGCTTTTGCATTCTGACATACCTGCCAGTTCTCACACACCCAGTTAGGAATGCATGTTGGAGTTCCTCCACCGCCACCTCCAGAAGTCCCTTTAGGACACTCTCTAAACAAAACATCTACACTCCACTCAACAGAATCATTCAAAAGCCCGTCTGTTATCTCTGCTTTAACTTTGTAGGTTCCTGAAATCCCGCATCCGAAAGTGTATGTAAGCTCATCAGTAAGATTTCCTGAGTTATATTGCACAAGAACACCATCTACATACCAATAAGCATCAGGAACAGTTCCATCAGGGTCATATTTACTTATATTGAAGTAAACGCTTTCTGTTCCGCTAACAGTCAGTGTAAGATTTCCCGGATAGTAAGAAGTAATTGTTGGATTTCTGTTTTCATCTGTTACTGTCAAACTGAAGTTTTGACATACTGTGTTATTCAAGCCATCTTGATTGCAGAGAGAGATATTTGGATGTATGTTGCTTATTGCAGAGTCAGTTACGCAAAGGCTTATGTTATATACTCCTACAAGAGAGTCATTTGCAGTAAAATTCATTATTCCATACTCATTAATATCAAAAAACTTATTTCCGTTTAAGAATGTAAGGTTAAATGTGAAATTGCCTGTTGACTGGTTCCCATTCTCAGTATCACTAACATCAACCTCCTCATAAAATGTAGAATTCTCTCCATGAGTCCAGACTGTCTGAACACCAATATTCTCAACTGAAGGCACGTTGTTAATCTCGATAACTGTTATATTTACTCCGCTTTTTGAGTCTGCATACTGGCCATCACTAACGCTTATATTCTCTGTATAAGTTCCAACATATTCTTTTGTCAGAGTTCCTGAGAATATGGTTGCCTGGACAGTAGTTAGATTAACTCTCTCTGGAGGTGGATAAATGAAGAAAGGGTTTTTAGGGTCTATGTCAACAGACAAGTCATCTTCATCCAAGTCAGTTGCATTGAACTTGTAAGAGATTGAGTTTCCTTCGCAGACAAATATCTCATCATCTATATAGTTTATAAAAGGAGCTGTGTTTGGCACATAAATAAAAAACTCTACACTCGCATTTGCCTCGCTTCCAGTAGAGTCATTTGCGAAAACTATCAATTTGTTTGACCATCTTACAGCCCTTATTGTTGTGTTTGGAACAAACATAACAGAATCATTCACTGTTGTATTGTGTCTTAAATCTTTAAGAGTGTACCACCAAGTATCTACTGTGAAATCTGCAGAAACATTTAAGTCAATAAAATAATCGTCAGTCAGGTTAAAGTCATAGGTTCTGTTTTCAGGGCTGTCAATAAAAATATTCATGCTGCTTAAAAGTACTAAAGTTATGCTTCCGGTTCCTGTAACTCCTCCTCCAGTTATAGTGGGAAAGGTCTGAAGATTTATTATTGAAAATGCTGGCATAAGTATATTAAATAGATTCACTAAAACAGACAGCCCT
>WAQV01000003.1 GCA_015520065.1 Candidatus Pacearchaeota archaeon
GTCTGGCTTTTGTTTTTTTACTATACCTTCTTTTAAAAACTCGTTAAAATTTTTTATCGCCCTCATAATTCAAATCCTCCTGCTAGCAATATCCCATTAGCAAGATTCTCTTTAAGGTGTTTATGTATTTTTTTGAAGGAATCATAAAAATTAATATTTATCTTTCTTTCAAGAGTCTTCTCATATTTTCTTAAATCAATGTCTTTTTCTTTTGCTCCTATGATTGCAATATCTATGTCAGAATTAATTGTATCATCTCCTCTTGAGTAGCTTCCAAATAAAATTATTGTTGTTCCTATAAACTCTTTTTCAAGAAAATCAGCTAAACCAGACTCATAAATCTGTTGCAAATTATCAACTCTTTTTAACTGCATCACTCTATTGTTGCTTGTGTTAAGTTCTATCGACCATCTTTTTGTTTCCGGATCTTTTTTTAGTTTAATAAAATTAAGCTTCTCTAAATACGGCAAGGCTTTGATAATTGCTGCTTGGCTTACTCCAAGAATGTTTGCAATTTGCCTCTGGTTTAATGGTTTTCCTACTTTTTTAAACAAGACTCTTAAAATCTCTTGCTGAAGATTTGTTAACTTATGTTTAGATGTGTTTACCATTGTTAACATATATTAACAATAGTTAATATTTAAATATTTTGGTTCTGTCTTGAGTTAAGATAAAATGAAAAATTATATATAGTAAAGATATAAAAAATAATTATATCTGAAGGGCAGACATCAGGTTTTGTAAAAATGAACAAAGAGCAGCTGATTGAAAGCCTGAGAGTAAGGGGATTTAATGAGGAGATAGTTAGAGCATTTTCAAGAGTCCCACGGGAAAATTTTATTCCTTCTGAACTAAAGCAAGAGGCTTATGAAGACACTGCTTTGCCTATTGGAAAAGGGCAGACTATATCTCAACCATATACAATTGCTGTTATGCTTTCGCTTCTTGAACTAAAAAAAAGTCAGAAAGTTCTTGAAGTGGGCTCTGGCTGCGGTTATGTTTTGGCACTGCTTTCCGAGATGGTAGGTAATGGTGGCAAGGTTTTTGGAGTTGAGATAATCAAAGAGCTGGCTGAAAATGCAGAAAAAAATCTTTCAGGTTACAGAAATGTAAGAGTTTATAATAAAAACGGGTTTTATGGGCTTCCAGAAGAGGCACCTTTTGACAGGATTCTTATAAGCGCTGCTGTTGCTAAAATCCCAGAACCTTTAATAGAACAATTAAAAGAAGATGGCATTATTGTTGCTCCAGTAGGACCACCTTATGAACAGACAATTACTGCATACAAAAAACACAACAAAAAGCTTTCAATTATAAAAGCAATTCCCGGCTTTATTTTTGTGCCTTTTGTTGAAGGCGGAAAGGTTAGTGATTGAAATTATATAAAAAAGCTGCCTAAATCAAAAAACTTTAAAGTTAGACTTCTTTATTCTTAAAAAAGAGGTTGAAATGCGTCAGAAAAATAATGCAGAAACTGGAATGAAGAGGTTTTTTATAGAATCTTTTAAGGATTACAGAAAAGAGTTTATTCTTATAATAAGCATTGCAACTTTTGGAGCTTTGCTGTCAGTTAGTGTTCCTTATATTTACGGGCGTCTTTTTGACCTTGCAATAATTCCGAACACCCCAATAACTCTTTTATTGTCTCTTATAGGGATATGGGCATTTTTAGGATTAGCATCTAATTACACATCTAAGAAAACCTTTGAGTTAGGAGATACTTTGGGAGCAAAAATATCATTAAGGCTGGAATCCGAAGCTTATGGCCATTTTTTAACTCTTCCAATAAACTTCCATAAAACCAAAAAGACAGGAACAATACTTGAGAAAATCTCAAGAGGCTCGTGGCACATACAACACATGATTGAGATTGTTTCAGAAACTCTTCCTTCAATAATATTCCTTGTGTTCTCGATAATAATGATGTTTGTCATCCAGTGGCAGCTGGCTCTCATAGTAATTTTCACGTTTGCAGTTTACACATTTGCAACTCTAAAAATGACTCCAGCAATACTGAAAAGCCAGAAAAAAATGCGCGAAGTATTTGACAGAGAGTATGGGAATGTTTATGACAAGCTGTATAATGTTTTCCTTGTAAAAAACTTTGCTATGGAAGATAATGAAAAAAAGAGCATTGAAAA
>WAQV01000004.1 GCA_015520065.1 Candidatus Pacearchaeota archaeon
ATTATAGGAATTGTAAACTTTGCAGGAAAAATAATCTTTTCAGCTGAATACTGGCATGTCAGGGCGGTTATTGTTGTTATTGCAGTGTTCATTATTAGCTTTGTACAGGTTTTAGTCAACTCTCTTTCAAAATACATTAAGGAAATGAGAAAAAAGAAGCTGGAACACGAAACTGAAATAGCTCAAAAACAGATAAAAACCTTTGCAGAGGAATTCAGCAAGGCTTCTGAAGGAATTTAAATTACTTTGTTGAATTAAACTTTCTCTATTTCACTCATTGCTTTGAGTTTTGCAATCTCTGCTCCTGCCTTAAGGCCTTCTTCATAAGCTTTTCCTATAACAAAATAATCCTTAAAAGCTCTTAAAATTATGTTCAGAGCAACAAAAATCATTGCAATCAGAATTAGTGCAAATGCTGTTTTCAAAGGACTCCATTTATTAAGAATTCCAAAAATATCTCCAAAACCAAAAAAGAAGTTTGCCGCAGGGTTTAATGCTCCTGTAATTGAGATAATTGAAGTAACCGCAATGCTCCCAAGCCAGCTCTTCCAACCTTCAAAAAAAGCAGAGAACTCTAAAAGGTTATGGATTATCAAAAGTAAAAAAACCCATAATGCTGCATAAACAAGAAACGCATCAAGTTTTATTTCTCCGCTTGACTCTATTCCGAAAAGAATTTTTGAAATAAATCTCAGATTTTCAGGAATTTCTATTTCCTTTGATAAACTTTCTGATACATTTTTCGAGAGGCTTTCTGAAACTTTTTCTGAAGTATCTTTCAGAGTTTCCAGAGGGTTTTCAATAGAAGTATCAGCTTGTTCAAGAGCATTATTATTGGAAGAGCTATCTGTCAATGCTGAAGAAACTGAAACACTTAAAGAGTTAAGGATAAGAAATATGCTAAAAAGCGCTACAAAAAATGCAAAAAATCCTCTGAAAGTCATAAAACATTCAAGAAGTTATTATTTAAATTAATTTCTAATCAATTAGTTTTTTATAAAGCTCCAAATACTGTTCTGCCTCTTTTTCTATTGAGAATTTCTCTTCAACGTGTTTTCTGCAGTCAGAAGGGTTTATTGAATCAATATCCTTTACTGCCTCTACCATCATCTCTAAGTCTTTTTCCTTGCTTCCTGTTTCTTCAATAACTCTGCCTGTTACCCCATCTTTAACAACTTCTGGAACAGAACCTCTTGAGAATGCCACAACAGGTGTTCCGCATGACATTGCTTCAATCATAACCAACCCGAACGGCTCTGGCCACTGAATAGGCATTAAAAATGCCTTAGCTTTCTGATATAAAGGAATTTTTTCTTCATCATTCTTAGGCCCTACAAATTGTATCTGCTCTCCATCTATGTGAGGCTCTATAAGCTCTTTCCAGTAGTTTTCATTTACAGAATGAACTTCACCAGCAATAATAAGCCTCATTCCTGCTCTCTTAGCTACTTCAATAGCAATATGCTGGCCTTTTTCAGGAGCGATTCTTCCAAGAGAAAGAAGATAGTCTGATTTTTCTGGCTCAAAGGAAAATTTGTCAGTAGGAATTCCGTGATAAACAACACTATGTATTTCAATTCCTGCTGACTCAAACTCTCTTTTCTGAGAGTTGCTTATTGCATTGAAAAATATTTTCTTCCCCTCATTTTTGAGTTTTTGCACATGATAATATCCGTCTATGTTTTTATTAGAAAGAATTCCGTGAAGAGTTGATAAAATAGGAACTTTAATATCTTCTTTCATTTTTTTGTATGCCTCTGAGTTAAAAAGGCATCCGCAAGTCTGGTCATGAATAACGTCTATTTTTTCTGAAAGAATGAAGTCTATACTTTTCTCATAGTGTTTATTATTAACCTCATCTAAAGTGTTAATCTTTCTTTTTTCAATGCCATTCTTGCTTACCTCCCAGTAGCTTCTGGGAACAGTTGGAACAAGTTTCCCGTAAATATCAGAATCGCCAGTTCCTAAGACAAGAGAATTATGTCCTTTGGTGTAGAACTCTTTATCAAGATAAAGTATAACCCTCTCTGTTCCCCCATATTTCATATCTTTTCTGATAGGCAAAGCTACAGGAGAGATTTGCACTATATTGAGTTTTTCTAGGCTCTTTCCCATTTGTCAATTTATAAATCTTTTGTATTTATCACAAAATAATGAAATAAACTGACAATCACTACTTTATAAATCTTTCCTAAAAATTATGGTAAAAAATGCTTAATGAAAGCTATTTGCAATAAAATTATTTAAATGCCTTTAACTTTTAAAGAAGCATGGATTATGCATTTCCTCAGAAAAGGAGAAAAGGCAAGGACAAGAAAAAAGAGAAAAAGAGGCATCCTTACAAAAGAGGCGGAAAAAGAAGAACTGAAAGCTGTTAAGTTTTATAAATTAACCTGCATTTTATAACTGATGATAAAACTTATGTTCTTATACGGAATTGCTCTATTATGGATAATATTTGCTACGCTGCAAGACATAAAAACAAGAGAGGTAGCAAACTGGTTGAACTTCTCATTAATAATATTTGCACTTGGTTTTAGGATTTTTTATTCTTTATTTGGCACTGACAGCCAGAGCTTTGCTTTTTTCTATCAGGGGCTTATAGGTTTAGGAATATTCTATGCAATAGGAAATATATTCTATTATGGAAGAGTGTTTGGAGGAGGAGATGCAAAGCTGATGATTGCTCTTGGGGCAGTGCTTCCTTTGCATGAAACTTTTACAGATAACATAAAAATTTATATTATATTTTTCCTGATTTTTCTTCTAGCAGGCTCGTTGTATGGAGTAACATACAGTCTAAAACTCAGTTTTGGCAGAAATTATAAAAAATTCAAAAAAGAGCTATACAAGCAAATATCAATAAACAAGAACTTTGTCACAGCCTTATCATTAATTGGGATTGTGTTATTTTTTACTGGGATAGTTAAAAGCGAGATATTCGTCTATATAGGATTGTTGGTGTTTGCAATTCCTTATTCCTATGTTTATGCCAAAGCTGTTGACGAAGTATGCATGATTAAAAAAATAAGGGCAAGCCAGTTAAGAGAAGGTGACTGGCTTTATAAGGATTTCAAAAAAGGAAGGTGCTTTATTAAAGCTGACTGGGAAGGGTTAACAAAAGAGCAGATAAGAAAGATAAATAAAGTATTAGGGAAAAATAAATTCATAAAGATAAAAGAAGGAATTCCATTTGTTCCTGTCTTTCTGATAAGTTTCATACTTCTTTTCTTTCTGACATATCACGGAAACCTTGAATATCTGTTTAATGCATTATTTGAAATATGAGATTCAAAAAATTAATAAACTTTCTTTATTGGATATTTATATGAAAAAAGAGGATAAAAAAGGGCAGTTTTACTTATTGTCAGCAATAGTGATAATAGGAGTAATGACTGGGTTTGCAGCAGTTTCAAATTACACTAAGAAAAAGGAAGTAATCAAAGTATATGATGTTGGAGAGGAGCTTGGAATTGAAGGAGAGAATGTTCTAGATTACGGAATTTACAACCAGTACGATGAACAGGCAATGCAGGAGCTTCTAGCAAATTTCAGCGAAACATATTATCAATATGTTGAAGAAGGGAAAAATGTATATTTTATATTTGGAAATGCTGATAGAGTTATAATTCTCGGATATACTGATATGACTTCTGGAAGCGTTTCTATTACTGATGAAAGCGGGACAACATCATTGCAGATTACAGAAGAAGGGCAGTTTTATGAGGAAGTCACTCCTCAAGGAAATAAAGTTGTTATAGAAGTTGAAGGAAATGAGTATGAATTCAAGCTCAAGCCTGGAGAGAATTTCTATTTCGTAATTACTGAGAATGTTGATGGAGAGAGGTATGTAGTTCAAGGATGATGAAAGGAAAAAAAGGCATAAGCATAATGATAGGGTATGTTTTACTTATTTCTGCAGCTATTGTAATGAGCGCATTTGTTTACAAATGGATGAAATCTTATGTTCCAAAAGAAAGCTTGAAATGCCCTGAAGGAGTATCTGTGTTTATTAAGGAGATAAAGTGCGAGAATTTTACAGGAGGATTTACAATGAATATTACATTAAAAAACACTGGAAGGTTCAATATAGGAGGGTATTTTATTCATGCTTCTGCAGATACGGGAAAAAGCATTGACATCTCACCTTATACTCCTTATGGAAAAGGAAAAGGTGGGAGCGTAATGTTCTCAAATTTTGGAGAGAATCCATTAAAGCCAAATGAGGAAATAACTCTTGTTTTTAATTTCAGCTCAGGAGCTCCTCTTAATGAGATTTACTCTGTAGATATAATACCTATAAGATTTCAGATAGAGAATAACAAAAAGAGACTTGCCTCATGCGGAGATGCAAGAATAAGAGAAACTGTTGAAAACTGCGCATTTAGATAGTTTTTCAGAAAGAAAAATGTATATTAGATTATATTAAATTTTAAATATTGTCTAAATTCTAAAAAAATAATGGTTAAAGGAGTTCTTCCTGATAAAGAGATAAAGGAGTTAATATCTAAAGGAATTATTGAGGCAAAAAGTCCTATTTTGAAAGAACAAATCCAGCCTTCTTCACTGGATTTAAGGCTTGGTGAGGATGTATTTTGCATTCCTTATTCTTGCATACCTTATTATGCAGATGACCTTGAGAAGTTTTTCAGAGAGAATTCTCTTTACAGAGTAGACCTTGGCAAAAACAGGCTTCTTCATAAAGGAAAAGTTTATGTCACATCTATTAAAGAGTCTTTGTATCTGCCTGAGCATCTTGCAGCAAAATCCAATCCAAAAAGCTCAATAGGAAGGACAGACATTCATGTAAGGCTCATTACTGAAAAAGGAAAATGTTTTGATTACATAAGAGCAGGTTATAGAGGCAGACTGTGGCTTGAAATTTACTCCAGGTCTTTTGACATACTTATTGGAGAAGATATATCATTAAATCAAATAAGAATTTTTGATAGAGAATCAAAAAGAATTAGCGGAGGCAAACTAAAGGAGATTCATGAAAAAGAAGGAATTCTGTTTGATTCAGGAAACAGTAAAATAGAAAGTCTTGATGACATTCTTGAAGACGGAAGTATAAGCCTTAGTGTTGAACTTAATGACGAACTGCCAGGCTATGTGGCAAGGCATGATGCTCCTCCTGTTGACCTTTTAAAGAGAGATCATCCAATAGAGGATTATTTTGATGTTGTCAAAATAAAAAACAACGGAATTATATTGAGAGAGGATTCATTTTACATTCTAAATTCAAAGGAAGTTATAAATACTCCAAATGGGTATTGCGCAGAGATGTCTGATGTAGAAACAACGTCAGGAGAGTTCAGGGTTCATTATGCAGGATTTTTTGACACTGGTTTTTGTGCACAGGCAGTGGTTGAGGTAAGAAATCTCGGACATCCTTTTTTATTAAGAAAGGGTCAGAAAATAGCGAATATCAATTTTTATCCTTTAAGAAGCCTTCCGCAAACCCTCTATGGAAAAGAGATAAAGTCAAACTATCAGGGTCAGAGAGGACCAAAACTTGCAAAGTTTTTTGCAGGAAAATAGAAGGATTCTTTGCAATAAAAACATTAACACCTGCTAAATCCACATCCAGGGGATGTGCATTTTTCACATCCCTCTGCCATTATTAAAATACTTCCGCAGTCAGGACAGAAGTTTCCTGATTTTTCTATGGTTCCTGGATTTGAAGTTGGATTTAAGTTCATCTTATCTCCTTTTAATCCAGAGTAAAAACTTTTTAACTTGTAAAATCCTTTTTCTAAAGCTTTTCCTATGCCATCTGGCAGAGACAATACTTTGTCATTTCCAAACCCTACTTGATTTGCCCCTCCTATTCCTTTTAACTGATGAACTATCTCCATTATATTATCATCTCCTTTCATTCCTCCTTTAAGTCCTCTTTGTATTGCAATAGAAGTTATTCTTCCAAGTGCTTCTGCCATTGCAGTAAGGTCTTCCCCTGCTTTTCCAATTTGGGAAAAAGATTCATAGATAAAATTAGGGTTGCCATCTATTGCATTCAAAGAAACATATACATTTCCGTGAGGTGTTTTTTGTTTATAGATTACTCCTATTAAACTGTCTGGTCTTTTGCCGTTCAATATTGCCTCCTTTATTGCATCATCAAGCTCAGTAAGTTCTTCAGCAGAGAGTTTCCCTTCCAGATTTTTTTTGCTTCCAGCTTTTGTTAGCACCTGAATTTGCCTGCTGCCATCTCTGTAAATAGTCAGTCCTTTGCATCCCAAATCATAAGCAAGAAAATATGATTTTGCAACATCCTCTTTTGTTGCAGAGTTTGGCATATTGATTGTTTTACTTACTGCATTGTCTATGTACTTCTGAAAAGCTGCTTGGATTTTGATGTGATGTTCCGGAGAAACATCATGAGCAGTAACAAATAATCTTTTAATCTCTTCTTTAACAGAGGAAGGAATTCCTAAATCTTCAACATCAAGTCCTTCTTTTGCCATCTTCATAAGAAGATTCTTTTCATGCAGACCGTGTTTTTTTAAGTACCTCTCAAACTCTCTGTCAATCTCAAGAAGATTCTCCCCAAGAGTATCTTTTACATTTCTTTCAGATATTACGCTGAATATAGGTTCTATTCCTGTAGAAGTGTTTGCTATTGTTCCTATTGATCCTGTTGGGGCTATGGTTGTAGTAGTAGCATTTCTAATAAGTGCTTTATCTTTGTAAATGCTTTTGTCAAAATTAGGGAAAGGTCCTCTCTCAATAGCAAGCTTTTTTGACTCATCCTTTGAAACATCATTTATGAATTTCATCACTTTTTCTGCCATCTCTATTGCTTTGCCCTCGTTGTAACCAATCCCCATTCTGATAAGCATGTGTGCAAATCCCATAACTCCCAATCCTATTTTACGGTTTGCTTTTGTCATCTCTTCTATTTCTTTTAAGACATATTTATTTCTGTCAATTACATTGTCAAGAAATCTTACTGCTGAACGCACTGTTTTCTCTAAAAGAGACTCGTTAAGTTTACCGTCTTCAGACACCATCTCAGCCAAATTTATGCTTCCGAGGTTGCAGCTTTCATAAGGCAGTAATGGCTGCTCTCCGCAAGGGTTAGTGCTTTCTATCATTCCAATTTCAGGAGTTGGATTGTACTGGTTTATTCTATCTATGAAAATAATTCCCGGCTCTCCGTTTTTCCATGCCTGCTCCACTATCTTATCAAAAACCTCTCTTGCTCTCAAGCTGCCAGTAACATTTCCAGTTCTCGGATTTATGATATTGTACTCCTTATCCTCTTTCACAGCCCTCATAAAGTCGTCTGTAATTGCTACAGATATGTTGAAATTTTTTATTTTCCCTTCCTCATCTTTACATGTTATAAATTCCATTATGTCTGGATGGTCAACTCTTAGAATACCCATATTTGCACCCCTACGAGTTCCCCCTTGTTTGACTTCTTCTGTAGAAACATCATACACTTTCATAAATGATACTGGACCTGAAGCAACACCCATTGTGCTTTTGACTACATCTCCTTTTGGACGAAGCCTTGAAAATGAAAAACCAGTGCCACCTCCTGACTGATGAATTAAAGCAGCGTTTTTGAGAGTTTCATATATGCTTTTTAAATCATCCTCTATAGGCAAGACAAAACAAGCAGAAAGCTGTTGTAATTCTCTTCCAGCATTCATTAATGTTGGAGAGTTAGGAAGAAAGTATCTGTTAAGCATCATATTGAAGAACTCTTCCTCTCTTTGCTTAATTTGTGGATTTCCATCTATTACTTTGTATAAATCCTGCGTAGGCATTCCTACATAGACCTTTCCTTTAAATTCGGGCATATAGAACGCATCAGCAGCAGCAATGTCCTTAGCAACTCTTCTTAACATATCCTCTCCTGTTTCAAGAACTCTTCCTGCTTCATCTACTTTAAGATATCTTCTTTCAAGAACTTTTACTGATGACTCTGGAATATCAAGCCTGTCTTCCAATCCATTGCTGTATTTTGCCATTTTAACTCACTGATTTGTAAATGCTTGATTTAGTTTTTTGCAACCTGCTTTAATGCAAGTTTAAAATCATTTACATCCTGAAATTCCCTGTACACTGATGCAAACCTTATATATGCAACATTATCAAGTTTCTTTATTTTTCTCATTGCCATCTCTCCTATGAGAGAGCTTTTAACTTCTTTTCTTCCTTTTTTTCTTAATTGCTCTTCAATTTCATTAATCATTTTATCAATCTTCTCTTTTGAAACAGGACGTTTTTCAAATGCCTTATTTATTCCGTTTTCTAATTTTTCCCTATCAAATCGTTCTCTGCTTCCGTCTTTTTTAATAACCCATAATTCTGACTTCTCTATTTTCTCGTAGGTTGTAAACCTTTTTTTGCATTTAAGGCATTCACGCCTTCTCCTTATGCCATCCCCTGATTTTCTTTTATCAGTAACTTTCAGTTCAGGGGAAGAGCAATAAGGACATCTCATTTTTAAACACAATATATTGTGTAATCTGCTACTATCGGTTACAACTAATTGTACACTAATTCCATAAAAAAGGAAGAAGTATTTAAAGATTTATATACACTAAAATATAGCAACATAAAATAGATGTTAAAAACTATGCCAGGAATAAGTTTAAATAGTGCAAATGTGATGTTTTAAAGGTAGACTAGGTCGGCGGGTTAGCCCTCCGCTGTTTTGCAAACGGGCTTTATGGCAGACTGCAAGGAGGAGCGTGACTGGTGCGTTAAAAAGTCTTTATTCGGACTATGATGCACTGTCCGCTTTGATCTTGCAGATGCGAATCGGGTCAGGCCTTGACCGGAGCAGCCCTAAACATCTGTTAAGATGCTTAGCGGGTAGCAGAGCGGAGGAAGAATAAAGGTAGCTTTTTAACAATCCAGGAGCTATCCTCCGAGTCTACCGCTTTTATTTTCTAAACCTGAAAATACTTAACTACCATTAACCTATTTTTCCTATTTCAGAAAGAGATGATAGAGCCTCAATTAACTCCTTAAGTTTCTTAGGAGTTTCTCCAAGGGAAAAGACAGAAAAATTCTTCCCTGCTGCCTTTTTGTATGCTTTTATTATATCCGTGTCAGTCAGTCTTTTTTTGTTATATGCAACAAGGATGCTCTCTTCATTTAAATGTTTGACTTTCAGAACAATCTCGTTTTTATTAAAGCTCTCAATGTCCTGAATTGTGATTGATTTGCTTAACAGAAACTCTTTAATCTTGTTAAAAAATTTCTCATTGCTCTTTTTTGTTTTCTTTGAGGCTTTTTTAGAAGAGGTTTTTTTAGAAGGTTTTTTTGAAGTCTGTAGAGAGTGTAAAGATTTTTGCGAAGGTTGTGAAGAAGATTGTAAAGTGGTTTGAGAGGAAGCTGTTTTTTCTGTTGAAACTGTCGGTTGTTTTTGTTGTAAAGGTTTTTGTTCCTGCATCGCAAATTCCTCTTCAGGAACAGAAAAATATCTCCAGAAAATCTCATCTCCTCTCTTAAATGGAATTGCAAAATCTCTTATTGCTCTGAGCGCAACTCTTATTGACGGTTCCTGCTCTGAATCTTTAAGAAACTTTTTCTCTTTTAAAAGCATAAAAGCGTCTTTTTCCTTGGACTTGAGGTGTGCTGCAAAATTCTCTAACTGTTTTTCCTGTCCTGGAAGAAAATAAACAGGAGAGCTTCCTACTTTCATATTGCTTATCTTAAGTTTCTTCTCTGAAAGAAGCTCTGAAAGAAAGGCTGAAGTAAAAAGTATGCTCATTCCTATTTCTTTTGAAATATGAACTGGCAGACTCGGGCCTCGTGTTTTGAGGATAGAAATAATCTTCTCTTTTATCTCGGATGCATTTTTTACACTCATAAGATGAGTAAATGAAACTGGATTATAAATTTAATGTTTGTTTTAAGTTATTGAGAAAAGTCTATGGCTTAATCCACCTTACCTCGTAATAAGTAATATCACCTTCCTCGTCAACAATTGCGAGAAGCAGATTTTTTCTTGTGCTATGAGCAACACGGTTTTTTGCAGCAAACTCGTGCCATGTGAGTTTTCCTGTTTCATGCTCAACAAAAACAATCCATTTTGCATGCTTTTTCCCTGGCTTTACGCCTTTAGGATAAACTCTGAAATCCGCTCCAAACTTAAGCGCTGTTTTTACTATATAGCCTTTTTCCC
>WAQV01000005.1 GCA_015520065.1 Candidatus Pacearchaeota archaeon
AGTGTCTATGCAATAAAAAAATTTCTTTCCCTCAACTCTTCAGTGCAGGCAGCAAAGTTTATCGACAGTTTTCAGTCAGATATTGATAAGCTCTGGAAAGGAACGCAAGGTAAAACTGAAAAAACCTATTACCTTCCTGGAAAAATAAAGATGGTTTGTTTTGTAAATTCCGAAGACAAAGCAAGAGGAAAAAATAAAGAGAAATATTTTGAGCTAACCCGTTTGGGCCAAAGTGTTGTATTTTACCCTTTGGGCTCAGGAGAAGGATTTGATTCTGCAGACATAAAGCACATTAATTTAGAGAAAATTACAGAAGATGAGAACCCTTTCTGCATAAAGAACTCCAACGGAAAAGTAAAGGTGGTTTTGGAAAAAAGATATGGAGAACCTCTGATAACAGTTAAACGTTCCCCATAAACTTTAAAAAAGGATTTTACTTCCAGAAGACATGGAAAAAGATATTGGGAAGATAACAAAAAATGATTCTACAGACATTGTTGTCAGGATTGATGATTTTGGAGGTAAAATCGGTTTAACAATAAGAGAGTTCGTTACAGGTGAAAGATATACTGGATTTACAAAAGCAGGTGTCAGAATTCCTGCTTCTGAATTTAAAAAATTTAAAGATATAATTAACTCTATTGATGAAGCTGACCTTGAAGCTGAATCATCTGAAAGCTCTGGAACTGCTGGCTCTTCTGAAGAAGAGCAAGATAAAGTAGAAAGCATCAAAGTTGGAGAACAGCCTTCTGCACCATCAGAATCAGAAACTGACGAGTCTCTTCCTGATTACTGAAATCCGCTAATCTTTCTTTAACTCCTCTCTGCTTCTCTAATATCTAACTCGTTATTGACAATTGTTATTACCTGACTCGCAAAATACATTTTTGGCCCTACTGAAATTTTTGTTGCTATTTTCTTAAGCCTTTTAAGTTCCTTAGCTGGCAAGCCTTCGTGGTCTCCTATAACAAAGACGCTATTTTCCGGGATTGTTTCTTTTCTTATGCTCTTTCCTTTTTTGTCCAGGATAAAAATCTTTTTCCCTTCATTCATTAACTCGTCTATAACTCCAAGAAAACTCTTTTTCTCAATGAAACAGCCTGGCAAAACCTCTTTCTTTTTTCCAGGAGTGTACTTATAGAGTATTTTCTTTATAAGATTCCCAACATCCTTTTTGCTTATTTCCAGTTCATCCTTAATCTGCATTTCTATATGTTTTGGCGGGTCAGGAGGGCCATAAAAAACAAGATGCATTTTAACATCTTTTCTGAAAGCATGAGAAAGAAAAAACGCTGAGATAATTGAGTGGATTGCAATATCCATTCTCCCGGCTTTCATTAAATCTCCTTTTCCTTTTTCTCCTGAAAGAGCTTTGCCAGATGTTACTGCCTTGCTTGAGAAATATACAAAATGCCTCATTTAACTAAGAAGATAGGCTTCTTTTAATATTTTTGTTCTATTTTATTGATTATATGCTCTAAAGAATATTTTTTATCTGTTTCCAGACCAGCACTTCTTAGAAATTTATCAGTTCTAAAACCATTGATAAGTCCTATCACAAAGACGATAGGAGAGTAAATCTTTTTTTCATGATAGATTTTATACAAAGTATCCAGTGAGGATTTTTTGCAAGTGGATATGTAAGGACAATATGCTTCGCATAAACTGTCAATATTCATTCCTCCAGTGAAAGGATTTATATCACTAACAATCTCTACAACAGTGTTTTTAGGGTCAAAGCTCTGCGCCCAGTTTACTACTTTTTCAAAATCCCCTTTTCCATAAACCTTGTCAAACAGCCATCTCTTAAGATTGAATTTTCTGCTAAGGTTTGCTTTCCTGTAAGCAATAAACGGTTCTACATGGTGTGCCATTAATTTTATCTCTTCCATAAAAAACCTGGTTGCATCGCATTTATAAGAGTTACTTTTTCACAGGCTGCAAAACAAACTCTGGCTTTGCAAATATATCTCCTTCATTAACAACTTTTGCAACCTCTATAAATCTATCTTCAGAAAAAACAGAAACTATGCTGCCAGCTTTTAGTGTTTTAACATCTGAAGGATTTTCCAAATCTCCTCTCAGAATAGGTTTTCCTGTAAGAAGCCTTTCTGCAGAGCTTTCCTTAATCTTAACAATTCTGTAAATCCAGCTTACTATCTCAGCTGGGATTAAAATGTCCCTTAATGGCTCCTCGTTTCCTTTTTCAAATTCCTCAACAGCTTTGTCAAACTCATATAAATTTACAGCAGAGTATTTCCAGTTTTCACTCTGGACTTCAGAAAAAATTCCTGCCCTGATTCTTCTTAATTCCAGCATATGGGCACCAATCCCGAGTTCTTTTCCTAAATCATCAATCAGTTTTCTTATGTAAGTTCCACCTTCGCATTCAACATGAAACAGAATGTCCTTTCTATCTTTTTCAAGCAACTCAAATTTTTTTATCACTCTTTCACGAGGTTGCCTCTTTACACTTGATTTTACAGGAGGAATCTGTATAATCTTGCCTGTAAATTTCTCTTTTATTGTCTTTTTTATGTTCTCTAAATCCATATCCTTATGAATTCTCATAATCCCTACATACTCTTTGTCTTCTCCAATAAAAAATCCTGTAAGCTTGCATGCCCTGTTTAAGGCAATTGGAAGAACTCCAGTAACCTTAGGGTCAAGGGTTCCAAAATGGCTTGTTTTTCTTACTCCAAACTGTTTTAACCTTTCTCTTACATAATCAGAAACATTAAAGCTTGTAGGTCCTGCAGGCTTGTCAATATTTACAATGCAAAATTCCAAAAGCTCTTTTATAGATTTTTTGTTTTTTATCTTCTCTATGTCAATCATTTTAGCAAACTTTAGCAAACATTATTTTTTAAGGTATAAAACATCATTAATAACAAATTGGAAAGGTTTTTATAGTTTAAAAAACTCTGTTATACATTAAATGCATTAAAAGATGGTGATAACTCCTGAAAAATTTTTTGGTCTTTCATTTGAAGAGCAGCGAAAGCAGATACATGATTACAAACTGCAGTTAGAGAAGAAAATAAAAGATTCTTCACGGTTTCAGTTAAGCTATGGAAAAGCTGCAGCTGATTTCTACAAGAATGTCTTAAAGCTTGAAAAAATTGATAATTTTCCAATACTCTCGCATCTTGAAGATAAACTATATCTTCACTGCATTGAATGTGGATATTTGTTTGATGGCAAATTTGACAACGACAAGACTGTGGGATACCTCTCAGAGATTCTTGATGAGATTTTCTCACCATTCAATATTTCTTCTGGATATTGCAACGAGTGTTTCAATGAGGCCAAAATAAGAATGAGAATAAACAATTTAATGTCGTTTCTTAAAACAAACCAAAACCTAATATTGCAAATACAGAGCCGGTTTTCAGAAATATATTAATCTGATTAATGTTATTTAGCTAGAGCTTTTCTGAACTGGTGCTTTGGCTGTTTTTTTGTTAAAGCGGTGTCAGATTTATGCTTCTCAAGCTTATGTTCTGACTTTGCAGCTTTTTCCCCTGCCTCGATTACAGAAGCAATCTTCTCTTTTTTCTCTTCTTCGCTCTCTTTTGATTCTGCTGCCTCTTTCTCAGCCTGTTTCTCCTGCTTCTCTTCAGCTTTTTCCGCTTTTTGTTCAGTCTCAGTGGTTGTTTCCGGCTTTTTCTCACTAACAGCTTCAAGAGCTTTCTGCTCTTTTCTTTCCTCTCTCGCTTTCTTGAACTTTAGTTTTTCAGGCATTTCTGCAAGCTCAGCTCTAACAACCTCGTTTCCTTTGCTGTCTTTCTCGAGGATAGCTTTTACTTTTACCTTTGCAGGAGGTTTTCTTATTCCTCTAAGCCAGACAAACTCATTCAGATATCTGTCTATTTTTATTTTCCCTAAATCCCTATCTCTTATTTTCATATGCCTTGCTAAAAACTCTTTTATTGTTTTTATTGCTCTGTTTGCTTTTTTGTATCTTGGCACGATTCTGCATTTCTCTCTAAGAGGAATTACATACTCTCTTTCAATTTTTCCTGTTTGGCTTGTTTCCTGACTCATTTTACCTTAATTATTGCAGCTTTAACCTAAATGATTCTTTTTCTCTTTTCTTGGCTTAATATGAAGTTTGGTTCTTCTCCATGAACGCCTATGCCTTGTAACTGCTGAAGGATGTATTCTTTTTCCCATTCCAAACTTTCTTAAAATAACCCATACTGGAGCCCATTTAACCCTTCTTCCGAATTTTGCAAGCCTTGCTTTTTTCAAAGGATTTTTTATTCCCATCTTAAATCTCCTCCAGTTTTACTCCTGTTTTATTTTCTATAAGTGATTTAAGGTTATCAGTATTTTGAGATGTGATTCTTATATTGATATAGTTAACAGGCGAGTTTGTATTGCCCTCAGTGCATATTATGCCTTTCTTATCCCAGCTTACATACACTCTAACAGGAACCTCTATTAGCTCCTCTGATGCGTTCATTCTGACAAGTTTTGTCCTGTATATTCCTGCCAGATCCATCTCTTCAAAAAGCCACTTTCCAAGCCTTTCAAAATCCTTCTTTGCTACTTTGTAAAACTCAACTTTCATTTTTCCCAATGCTTTCTAAAAATTCTTTTCCTTTTTGAGTAAGCTGCCTTCCTGACCTTTTTTTAATTCCTTTCATTGGCTTGACTATCTCTGTAAATCCTGCTTTGTCTGCCTGTTGAAGAATTGTTCTTATTATCTTTCCTCCGCCTTTTCTGAATTCTTCAGGCTTAAATCCTCTGTTTTTTCTTCCACCGTATTTTGTTCTTAACCTGTTTACTCCTACAACTCCTTGTTTGTAAATCTGCCTTAAAATGCTAGCAGCCCTCTTGTACCAAAAATCAGGGTCATCAATTGGCCTCTCTTTGCTTGGAGAGGATTTTACAAATTTCACCCATTCAGGCTCTTTAAACTCTGGGATTTTTTTCAGAGCTTCTGCTAACTTTAAGTTATACTGCTGTGCGTCTAAGTCATAAACTGGATTTGACATTTTTAAGCCACTCCTCTCGGAGTTAGAACGGTTAAAGCGTTTTAACCGTTTAGCTTTTAATTTTAAAAGTTATTCACAAAGAGGGTTTATAAATTATGCGGTTTTTTTAAGAACCTCCGGACTTGGCAAATAATAAAATTTATAAAGCCGTTTCTAATTGAAAATATGTCTTTACTACATCGCCGAAATCCTTCAATGACTTCTGGATTCAGGCGCATTATGTAGGAGACACGAAGATGGAACTCGAAGCAGAACTAAAAAAAGCTCTCTCTGAGCTGAGAAAGGAAAAGGAAAGAAAGTTTGACCAGACTGTAGACTTAATTATCAATCTGCAAAAATTCGATATTAAAAAGAATCCTTTAAACATTCTTGTTAGCGTTCCGCACAAAATAAAAGAAAAGAAAGTCGGAGCTTTTCTTGAAACAAAAAGCAAACTGGTTGAAACTATAACTCCTGAGGAGTTTAAGAAATACTCTGACAAAAAGCAGGCTAAAAATCTTGTAAAAAAGTTTGATTTCTTTATTGCTGAGGCAAAACTAATGCCTAAAGTTGCTACAACTTTCGGTCGTGTTTTAGGTCCTGCAGGAAAAATGCCTTCTCCTCAGTTAGGAATACTTCCAATTGCGAATGAGAAAGCAATAGAAAGCACAATAGATAAAATAAATCACACTCTTAAACTTAAACTCAAAGAGCCAAGCATTAAGCTTCCTGTCGGAAAGCAGAGCATGAAAGATGAGGATATTATTGAGAACATTCTTGCAGTGTATAATTATGTATTAAAGACTCTTCCTCGTGGAAAGGAAAACATAAAGAACATAGAGATAAAATTCACTATGACTAAACCTCAGAAAATCAAGTTAAGATGAGCCAGACAACACAAAAAGGGAAGTACGAAAGACAGGTTCCTGAAAGAAAGATTGCTGCAGTTAGAGAACTCTCAGAGTTGATTAAAACAAAAAAAACCCTTTTAGTTGCATCCATAAAAAACCTTCCTGCCTCGCAGTTTCAAGAGATAGTAAAAAAGCTTCGTGGAAAAGCAGTTGTTAAAGTTCCAAAGAAGAGTTTGATATTCAGGGCAATTGATGAGTCTGGAAAAGAGGGTCTTAAAAAAGTCAAAGAATATATTGAAGGAAGCGTGGCAATTTTGTTTTCTGATATTGACAGTTTTGAACTTGCCTCAGAACTGCTTGAAAGCAAGACTCCAGCAAAAGCAAAAGCGGGGCAGGAAGCTCCTGAAGATATTGAAGTGCAGGCCGGCCCAACAGATTTAGTACCAGGACCTGCAATAAGTGAACTTGGTGCATTGGGAATTCAGGTTCAGATAGAAAAAGGAAAAATCCATATTAAAGAACCAAAAGTAATAGTAAAAAAAGGCGAAAAGATTTCTGAGCTTGCTGCAGATATTATGAACAAGCTTGATATAAAGCCATTCTCAGTGGGATTTATTCCTCTTACAGCATATGATATTGAAAAAGACAAACTTTATCCTAAAATTGAGATTGACAAAGAAAAGACAGTTGAGGAACTTAAGACTGCATTCTCCAAAGCTCTCGCATTTGCTGTTGAGATTGGATATGCTTGCAAGGACACAATTAAGTTCCTTCTTGCAAAAGCTTCTGCTCATGAAACTGCTATTAAAAAGTTAGTGAAAGAAACTCCTGACAGCACTGAACAGAAACAAGAGAAAGTTGAGGAAACAACAAAACAGGAAACAACTGCTGAAACTGAGGAAAAACAATCCGACAAAGAGGCAGCAGAAAATAAACCATCTGACAGTCCAGAAGGAGGTCAAGAGCAAAAATGAGTAACATAATACAATTTCCTTATGCTAATAAAAGTATTGAGAAACTGATGGATGAGTACAATGCAAAAACTATGCGTCTTGCATTGGAAAGAAAGAGTAGAATGGACTATAAAGTGTTTTTAAGCAAGATGAGATTCCATCTTAAGGAGATCAGCAATCCAAACGAGTATCAGAGAATGGAAGATGTGATTAGAAAAATCTCAGATGTAATTAACGACTGCGAGAAAAGAATTAAAAAGCTTGAATCTGAAGTAAAGAGACTAGGAGACTATCTTAGAGGCAACAAATCAAACATCTTATAATCAACATAAAAAATGTTGAGGAATAGCTAAAATGGAGTTTGTATACAGTGCATTGCTATTGCACAAGCTTGGAAAAGAAATCAATGAAGAGAATGTAAAGAGTGTTGTAGCTGCTGCTGGAGTGCAACTTGACGAGAACTCTGAGGCGCAAATCAAGTCTCTTGTTGCAAGCCTTAAAGGCGTGGACATA
>WAQV01000006.1 GCA_015520065.1 Candidatus Pacearchaeota archaeon
TAGGTTTTTCCACCGCTTGTTACAGTCACTGTTTCACCTTCACTCACTGTTCCAATCTCAGCTGAGTCAAGCAGTGTAAGTTTTCCTGTAACAGTTGTTGAGGATCCATTCTTTAGGTCTGAGACATAGTATTTCTTTCCAAGCAGCACTATATCACTGCCCTCTATGTCTTCAAGATCCCCGTTTGTTACATCTGACTCAGCATCCTGAGTGAAGTCCAGTGTGTAGTTCAAGATCCATGTGTTTGATGAGATCTTGAAACCAACAGTCGGTGTCTTCTCATCAAGACCTACAAGGTTCTCATAGTCAGAGTCTCTGAAGTGCTGAAGTGTCAGATTACCTATTGAGATTTTCTGTTCGTAATCGAACTCATCATTGTCATTAGCAACATAAGTGCCATCAGCCAATAGAGTGGATAAGTCACCATCATCTATTGTTCCAGTAAAAACATCTTGGGTTCCATCTCCAAGGTTAAGATTGTCGCTTGACTTAGCAAGCAAAACACTGTCGCCTCCAACAACAGTTGTTTCGCCGCTGTCGCTCTTAACCTTGGTGGCCAGGTAGTTGGCTATGCTGGTAGCAGCTACAGAATCATCAACTCCGCTTCCTGTACCTACAACAACAGCAACTCCTGATGCTGTGTTGTTTGAGAATGGCTCAGGAAAGCTTGCTGCAGCAGCTGCACCAACTGTCATACCAACCATTAAGGCACTAGTGGCAACAGCTGATACTTTTCTAAAGTTAAATTTCATCTCTCATTAACCTCCTTTCACCTCTATAAACCATGTTGTCTATGACAACCCTCCCTTTTAGTCAAGAGTAAAATCAAAAAACCACTTTCCTTTAAAAAGCCTTTGGTTTTGTCTTTTTATCTGGTAACAGAATTCTTTGAAATCCTTATCTTTATTTATAAATATTATGGTGTCACTAATCTGTTAATACATATTCTCAACAGATCATAAACGAAACATTTATTAACATATGGATAATAATTATAATATATATCATTTTTGAATATATAAGTCAGAAATATATTCCACAGATATATGTTTGAAAATAATATATATGTAAAAATCTTACAAAATAGTTAAAATGTCGACGGAAAGAATTAAAACAAGAGAGATAACAATAACCGAGTACAAAGGAGTATTCTCTATATTCAGAAAAAAAGGAATCTCTAAAAAAGATTATGACTTCTCTGGATTGCAGGCATTAAGGCAGCTTTTAAGCAATGAAAAAGCAAGAATCCTGCATGTTATTAAAACAAAAAAACCAAAATCAATTTATGAACTAGCCAAAATCCTTAATAGAGGATTCAAATCTGTAAATGATGACATTAAACTTTTAGAGAGATGGGGTTTTATTGACCTTATTGAAGAAAAAACAAAAGACAGGACAAGATACAGACCTGAGATAGTTGTGGACACGATCACAATTCATATCAGGATATAGTTGAATCTGGCTGCTGTTTATAGACTGTTCATAGAGTTAATAATAAACATTAAATGCTATCTCAAAAGTCTTCCCTCCTTTGAAAAAATCCTGCGAAGCTCCCTTAAAACTGCTTGAAACACTCCCTTTAACAATTTTTACAAGTTCCTCATCACCGACAATAATCTCAAACTCATACCCTTTTGCAGGCCATTCCTCTCCAACCTTCCAGCTCTCGTTTAATATCTCTTTCAGTGTTGAGTTTAAGACACTGCAACTATTTTCTCCAGACAATTCAGAATTAATGCAACTCTCTCCTGAATTGCACATAAAAATAAGCTTCTGAATATCTACATAGCCTTGATTATCTTTGCAGTCAGTAGTGTATTGCATCATTGCCTGAATGAAACTCTCAACCTCATAACTTTCCACATTTTCCTTGCCTTTTTCATCTCTCAATGAAAAGCCTATAAAGATAAGCAGAATTACTGATACAAGCACAACTATTAATGCAAATCCTATCATCTCCTCTTGAGCTTTTTTACCAAGCTTCTTCCTTCTCAATCTTTCTAAAACATTTTTATCTTTCATTTTTCTGAGTAAGCAACCATTATTTTCCCAATCTCGCATTTATCATAAACTCTGCCTTCAAATGACTCTTTTCTGCATAATGCAACAAAATTTGAATATTCAGAGGTAATGTTTTGAGGCCTTAAACGGATAATATTACAGTCCGGATAATTCCCTAAAGTGCAGAGTTTGTCTCTCGAAGAAACAGGAAATATCTTTCTTATCTCTATATTTGAAACCTTCCAGAAACCATTGTATTTAAC
>WAQV01000007.1 GCA_015520065.1 Candidatus Pacearchaeota archaeon
AAAAAGGTTTGATAAAAGTGAATAAACAAATAAAATGTATATATTTATCTCATAATTTGTCCTAACATTAGAGATAGCACTACAAAAAACTATGTCAAAAATCATCCTGTTTAGAATAAGATAACGTAAAAAAGAATTTTTTAGATAAGGAAACTATATTTATGCTGCAATACTTGTTAAGAGTAAACTTTAAATACAATATTTTTTTCATCTTTTTATGAAAAGAGAGAGGTGGACATCAAGAACCATCTTTCTGTTTGCTGCAATAGGAAGTGCTGTTGGTTTAGGAAATATATGGAGGTTTCCTTATCTTGCATATGAGTATGGAGGCGGAGCATTCTTAATACCTTATCTTCTTGCTTTATTCATCATAGGAATTCCTCTTATGATTCTTGAGTTTGCAATAGGTCAAAAACTGCAGAGGGGAGCTGTTGATGCTTTCAAAACAATAAACCACAGGTTAAGCGGAATTGGAGTAGGAGCAATACTTGCAGGATTTATTGTAGTAATCTATTATGCTGCAGTAATTGCTTGGTCTCTTTTGTTTTTTGTAAATTCATTTAACTCTCCGTTGCCATGGATTGAAGATGCGAAAGGATACTTCTTTAATAATGTTTTAGGAATCTCTGAAAGTGTAAATGTTATAGGAGGAGTAAGCTTGCCTTTGCTTTTTGCGCTTCTTGCTGTATGGATAATGATTTATCTGAGTGTAAGAAAAGGAGTAAAAAGTGTTGGAAAAGTGGTTTTAGTAACAATGCCTTTGCCGATAATTTTACTGGCAATCCTTTTTATAAGGGGCATCACTCTCCCAGGAGCTTTGGAGGGAATAGTTTATTATCTAAAGCCGGACTTTTCTGCACTGTTTGACACTGAGATATGGCTTGCAGCAATATCTCAGATATTCTTCACTTTAAGTTTAGGTTTTGGAATTATGATTGCTTATGCGAGTTTTAATAAAGAGACTCAGGATGTCTCAGGAGATGCCTACATAACCTCAATTACAAACTCTCTGATAAGTCTTTTTGCTGGATTTGTTGTTTTTTCTGTTATAGGATACATGGCAACAGTCAATAGTTTGGGTATAGAGGAAGTTGCAACTTCAGGTCCTGGACTGGCTTTTGTGGTATTCCCTCAGGCTTTGGCTTTAATGCCTCTCTCATGGTTTTTTGCAATACTTTTCTTTTTAATGTTATTCACTCTTGGAATTGATAGTGCATTCTCATTGATAGAGGCCGTAAATACAGCAATAAAAGATAGATATCCTAAAGTAAGCAAAAATAAAATAGCTATAGCTGTATGTGCAGTATCCTTTATTCTCGGAGTAATATTTGTTACTGGGGCTGGACTTTATTTCCTTGATATTGTTGACCACTTTGTAACAAATTACACTCTTGTTGCAATAGGAATTTTTGAGTGCCTTGCAATCGGATGGATTTATGGAGCAGGAAAGTTAAGAAGTTATGTAAACAAAGTAAGCAGATTCAAGGTAGGAAGCTGGTGGGATGTATCAATTAAATATATAATCCCTATTGCATTATTAGTACTGCTTGTTTCTCAGCTAATAACAGATATACAAACCCCTTATGGAGGATACCCTTCATGGGCTCTTGCAATTGGATGGGCTGCTGTAATAATCCCTCTTTTAATAGTGTTTGGAATTGCTGTAAGGAAGGGTGAGTGAATGTTTTCTCTAAGACATAAATTCTTAAAAATATCCTCTATTTAATTTGACTATGAAAAGAGATGATGGAATTAGAGTTAGAGAGCTTTTAAAAGAAACATACTCAAGACTATGTAAAAGAAATAACATTGAAGAAGTTGTCCTGAATAATATGGCTTTTGCCGAGATAGCGAATGATTCTGATTGGCATAGAACAAAGATTGGATATATGGGATACAAGTCAGTAGGATTGTTTAAATATGATGGGAAAATATGGGTTATTGGAAGAGGAGAAGCTTGCGGTGCTTATCCTGCAGAAAGATATGATAGTGATATTCTTGCACTTGAGCTGCAACCGGAAATCTTAGATGAGATTAAGAAAAGTACAAGAAAGCTAGAAAAGATGATAGAAGAAAGCACTTATTTCAGGAATTCTCTAATCTATGGTATGGCTGACAGTAGTTTAGCTGTGAACAAGAATGGGAGATTTGGGAAAACAATGATAGAGCTAATAGTTCCTGAAGTAGAGAAGTTTATTGCCAAAGATCCTGAATATGATTATGAGTGTCTATCTGTCTCAACTCTGGATTTTGTGTGTAAAAGACCTGTCAAATACAAGCAAGAGTTTATTGATTTTCTAACTAGATGTATTGAAGATGTTTTAAAAAGGGAAAGTTCCAGAACTTCATAGAGCTAGGAATCACTAAAACACAACTATTAAAAACTCTTCTTTCAGATAAAAATCATGTTGGTTGTGAAAGTTCCAGGAATCAATGGTTTGGGAAAAACTCGTGGTTGCGAGAGTGCTGCCAGTGAAATAATTAATTCCTTGAAGACAATCTATTCAAAAGAAGATGGAACTCCTGTGGATGTTGAAAAAATTAATATTCAAGAATTTAAAATTGACAACTCAAATATTGAGCTTGCAAATAAAGTTATTTATGAAGACTCTCTAGAGATTTTTAAAAACAGCGACAGAGTTGTTTTTTTAGGCGGAGACCATTCAATAAGCTATTCTCTTACAAAAGCGTTTTTAAAATACTGTTTAACACAAGAAAAAGAGCCGTGCCTGATTGTGTTTGATGCTCATCCTGACTGCATGCCTCTGCAGAAAAGCCTGCAAGAAGTTCCTACTCATGAAGAATGGTTAAGGGCTGTTGTTGAAAGTGGATTTCCAGCAGAGAACATCCTTCTTGTTGGAGTAAGAAATTCCTATAAAGATGAAACAGAATTTATAAATAACAGCGGCATAAAAAAGTTGGATATAAACTTTTTACTCACTGACTTGGAAGAGAGCTGCAATACAATAATGGAATTTTCAAGCAACAAACAGCTATATGTTTCTCTTGACATAGATGTTGTTGACCCTGTATTTGCTCCTGCAACTGGCTATAGAGAGCCAGGAGGTTTAACATCAAGAGAATTAATTTATCTTTTTCAAAGAATCAATAAAATTAAAAACCTTAAAGCAATGGATATTGTAGAGGTAAATCCTGCCTTAGAAAAAGAAAAACCTGAAAAAAACACAGTTAAACTCGGAGCTAAGATTTTGGCAGAAGTGTTAAGATGAGAGTTTTCATTTCAATTGAACCGTCAGAGCATGTAAAATCGAGAATATTTCATGAGTTTGAAAATCTTCAAAAGAGAAATCTGTTTAAAGGAAGATTTGTAAAAAAAGATGACTTGCATCTTACACTTAAGTTTTTAGGAGAGATTTCTGAAGAGAAAGTAAATGAAATTAAAGAAAAGCTAAAAGAGGTTAAGTTTGAAAAATTTGAGTGCGAGGTTGGAAAAGTAGGAGTATTCAATAATGAAAAGTTTATCAAAGTCATCTGGGTTGAGTTGAAATCAGACAAACTTTTAGAGCTTGAAAAGAAAATATCTGAAATTTTTCCAGAACTCTCTTTTGACAAGAAGTTTGTGCCGCATATAACTGTTGCAAGAGTGGTTTCTGTAAATAACAAGGAAGAGCTTATAAAAGCTATTAAAAAAATCCATTTCAAAAACCTAAAGTTTGAGGTTAATGAGTTTTTCCTGATGAAATCAGAGTTAATGAAAAAGAAAATAGAAGGTTCAAGATACAAGATTATTGAAAGATACAAGCTTGAGTAACTCTTCCTTTTATTAAACAAACTACAAATATTAATTTTCATTAATAAGTTTGTAGATGTTTTCTGCTTTTTTTCCTATTACTTTTCTTAACTCCTCCAAAGAAGAATTAAATATTTTTTTCAGAGTTTTAAACTCTTTCAAAAGTTTTTTTGCTGTTTTAGGGCCTATGCCTGGAAAAGCCTCAAGAATAAACTGCATCTGCTCCTTTTTGTTGAGAGGTTTTTTTGAGTGATTTAGAGAAATCTCTTTTTCCTTTTTTCTTGCTATTAAATCTATAAAGCTGGCAGTGTCTTCAGGATTTCTTGTAAAAATTATCGGAGTCTTGTGTTTAAGAGTTATGGACAGCAAAAACCCTTTTATTGCGTTTGGATGTATCGAAAAGTTATTCTCAATCTCATCAAGAAAATTCTCAGAACCCTCTATAATAAGAAGGCGGTTTTCATACTGTTTCAAACTTTCAATCTGCTTTAAAAGTCGTTTGTTAATCATTGATGAAACAAAGTCTGACACTGTTTTCCTTTCAATTATTACATCTTTAACAATATAATCTCCAACTCTAAGATGCTGAAACTCTACATCAAGCCCAAGCTTCATAAGTTTTGCAGCAATTAATGAATTTTTTTCTCTGTAATCAACAATAACTTTTTCTTTAGGTTTTTTTCTTTCCGAATCATCTTTGTTTGAAAAAGAGAAGATGTCAAATATTTTTGCCATCTTTAAAATCCAAAGTTTTTTGCACTGTTTTTTTATCTTTATTTGAGATGTCTTCTTTTATAAATCTGAGTATGTTCTGCATTTTTTTCTCTTTCCTTCTTGAAACATAGAAAAAAGTCTCGTCACGAGTTTTTTTAGTCATGAGTATTATTATTTTTCCACTCATTAATCTTGCTGTTCTTCCGGCTCTCTGAATGCTTCTGATGGCACTGGGAACAGGCTCATAAAATACTACGAGGTTTACTTCAGGAATGTCCAGCCCTTCTTCTGCAATGCTCGTGCATACAAGAACATTTATTTTTCCTTCAGAGAACTCCTGAATTATCTTTTTCTGCTCTTTTTGGCTTAGCCCAATCTTTTCACCTGCAGTTCCTGAAGGTTTTTTTGCCTGTCCGACAAATATTTTTGCATTTATGCCTTCAATTGAATTCAACCTTTTTGCTATTTCTATAACAGTATCTCTAAACTGGGAAAAAACAATTATTTTCATTTTTTTACTCTTTGACAGCTCTTTCTTTATTATCTCTTCAAGCTCAGAAAGTTTTGGGTGCTCTATGTTTTTAGCCAATAACTCATTTGAGGAACTGAAAATAAAATTAAATTCTGGTTTTGAAACAAGCTTTACAACACCTTTGCTCTGCTTTTTTGCAGCCTGATTGAAAAGTTCTTTAAGATAATTATTAAATCCTTTCAGGGTTTGGGTTTCAAGAAGTTCCAGTGCATGCTGCAGTTTTATTGCCTGCGCGCATGCCATTACTCCGAAAATATAATTAAAGTTCTTATTTCCGTTAAACAGATTTGCACTGAGCTTTTTCTGAAGATTGATTAAGTCAATTTTCGTATAGCTTCCAAACAAAAGGTTTCTGCTTTTCAATTCATCTATGTAACTGTTAAAAAGTCTGATTAAAACCTGTCTTATCTCTTCAAATTCTTTAGGAAAACTTACGGCTATTTTTTCAAACTTTAACTCCTGAAGATATTCCTTAACATCATCACTCTGCCGGGTTCTTAATTCAACTTCCTCTATTGAAAGATTTTTGCAGATTTCCTTTATTTTTTCTTTTTCACTGCCTGGGCTTGCAGTAAGTCCCAAAATTCTTGGATGTATTGCATTTTTCATATACTGTTGAGCAATAAAATTATAGTCATAATTTTTAAGGCATCTATGAGCCTCATCCTGAATTAAGAGGCAGACATCTTCCAGAGTGTAAAGTTTTTTTCTGAGGTCGTTTGCTATGCACTGAGGAGTTGAGAATATTATGTCAGAAACATTCCAAAGGTTTTTTCTTTTTTCCTGATTTACCTTGCCTGTAAATAAGGTTATGCTTGCAAAAAGTTCTGAAAGATGTTTCTTAAAGTAGTTTAAATGCTGTTCTGCTAAAGGTCTTGTCGGAGCAAGAAAAAGAACTTTTTCATGAGGAAATTCTTTTAGCCTGTGTATTGCCAGCATAAGAGCAATTAAAGTTTTACCAAGCCCTGTTGGCAAAACTACTAAGCAGTTTTTTTTAGTGCAGCTTAAAAAAATCTTTTTTTGATACTCTCTTGGCTGGATGTTTTTAAGGAATTTTTCCGGCATAATTTTAATCCAACCACTCAAATATAAAAAGCTTCTCTCAAATCGTAAAAACAGCAATAAGAGTTGCAATAAAAACTATTGAAGCCAAAAAGCTCCATAAGGTTTCACTGCCGAACAGAATCTTGTTTCCATCTAAGTCAGAAAAAGGCAGCATGTTAAAAAATGCAAAATACACATTCAACCTTGCAAAATCCTCAAAACCAATAAGATATCCTATAATTGCAAAAAACAGGTTTGCGACAATTCCTGCAACTGCAATAAGTCCTATATGCCACTCGCTTATTTCTGAAAAAGTGTAAATTCCGTACCTTCTTGCAGCCTTGTAAACTTTTGCCTTGATATCAAAAACAAGAGGTGCCATCCATACAACATAACCAAAAGACAGAACTGAAAAGATTATGGGAAAAAGAAGCCCTGCTGGAAGGGGTTTCCTGAAATGATGGTGTGGCTTAAATCCAAATCTCTCTACTTCCCAAATTCTTGACTCTATTGAAGAGCCAAAATAAAATCCTGCAATTTTTTTTGCTAAAATATTGACTAAAATTACTGCAAACACTGCAAAAGACACATAAACAAAATCATAAAAACTTTTAATCAAGCTTATTGCAAATCCGAGAACTAAAACAGAAACTAAAATTGCTCCAACTTCCTCTTTAGTAAACATAATCTATTC
>WAQV01000008.1 GCA_015520065.1 Candidatus Pacearchaeota archaeon
ATTCTTAAAGCATTCAAAGACCCTGAAGTTGGATGCGTTACAGGCAGACCAGTTCCTTTAAACTCAAGAAAAAACAAAATCGGATACTGGTATCATTTATTGTTTGATGGAATTCATAAAGTAAGAAAAAAACTCTCATCACAAGGAAAATTCTTTGAGTGTTCTGGATATCTTTTTGCAATTAGAAATGGTGTATTGCAAGGCTTTCCTCTGGAAGTTTCAGAAGACAGCATAATTCCATACTTATTCTGGAAAAAAGGATATAAGATTAAGTATGTCCCAAAAGCAGAAGTGTATGTTTTATGCCCTCAAACCTGGAAAGAGCATAAAATGCAGAAAATAAGAAACATCAAAGGCCATGAGAATCTTGATAAAGTAGCAAAAGATATGCCGAGAACAAAATCTTTCCTGAATGAGATAAAAGAAGGGATTGTTTTCTCATTAAAATATCCTAAATCTTTTAGGGAGTTTTTATGGACTGTTGAACTCATGTTTGTAAGATTCTATCTTTATTGCATGGCATTTTATGAAATGTGGTTTAGAAAAAAGGAGTATTCTGACGGATGGAGAGCAGATGAGAGACCTCTTACTTAATCTTCAGATGCTTTAATTTTTTCAAGCTCTTTTCTTAGTTCTTCAATTGACTCTACAATCTTTACAGAGCCAGCAATTATAACACTTATGTCTGAAATAGATTCTGTTAGTTTTCTGTCTGTTTTTAATCCAATTACTTTTTTTCCTATTGCCTGAGCATACCCCATTTCCCATGCAGTTCCAGCTCCAACACATATTCCATTAAGCACCCCTATTAACAAATCACATTGATGCAACTCTTCTACATCTCTCTGAGAGATTCTTTCAATATCCTCTTGATTTCTGTAAAGTCCTGCATCTCTATGGGGTAAAAAAGTTTCAAACCCCATCTCCTTGCAAATTCTGTCTATGTTCTCTAAAAACTTCCGGTTTTCCTCTTCACATAACGGTCCTGCAATATAAACTTTCATTTTATATACCTTTTCTCTATATTATTCCTTATATAAGATTTTTAAACTCTTTGCATATCTTTTCTTTTATGGGAAACTGGAATGCCAGCTGCAGATTCTTTAATGAGAAATATGCTTGTGACACTTTATCTGCTGAAGGCTATACTAGCTGCGAAGAATGCAAGTTTGCAACTCCTTTCTCTAAAAAAATACTTATAATCAAGCTCGGAGCTATCGGAGATGTTATAAGAACAACTCCTATTTTGCCTGCTTTAAGAAAAAAATATTCTGAAGATGCGCTAATTTACTGGATGACTAACCCAGAGTCAGCAGAAGTGCTTGAAAACAATCCATTAATAGACAAGGTCTTAATATATAATACAGAAAATATACTGAGGATTCAACAAGAAAAGTTTGATGTTTTATTTGCTTTGGAGATAACTACTCCTTCAACTCTGCTTGCAAACCTTGTAAATGCAACTGAAAAGTTCGGATATTTTTTTGATAACGGCGTAACATCTTGTTTCAATAAAGGAGCTGCTGCTTATCTTGAAACAGCATTTCTCAACCATATAAAGCTTCAAAACAGAAAGACATATCAGGAACTGATTTTTGAAGCTTGCGAACTTCAATACAATAAAGAAAAACCTATTCTTGAGCTGACTGAAAAAGAAAGAATGTATGCAAGAGACTTCTTTCAGAAAAAAGGTGTCAGTGACACTGACAAGCTTATCGGAATTAACTTTAATGCAGGAAGCAGATGGCAGTCTAAGTATTGGTCTAAGAAAGAGGTTATAAATCTAATAAATAGCCTTAAAGAACACAAGATAATTCTTCTTGGAGGACCTCAGGAAAAAGATATTATAGCTGAAGTTATGCAGGAGCTAAAGGAGGAAAACCAAAGAGTAATTCAAAATCCATCAGACAATTCTATTAAACAGTTTGCTGCAATAATGGAAAGATGCGATAAAATAATTACAACTGACTCTCTTGCATTGCATCTTTCAATCTCTCTGGAAAAACCTGCAATAGCATTATTTTTTTCAACTCCCCCATGGGAAATAGAAGACTATGGAAAAGTCAGGAAAATAACCTCTCCGCTACTGGAGAAATATTTCTTTTCACATAGATACTCTGATGAACTTGCTAACAGCATCACAGCAGAACAGGTTTTGGCTCACTTGGAAGAATAAAAACAAAAAAATTTCTAACTTTCCTTTTGCAACTTAAATCAACAAAAAGAAAACAAATAAAAACCGTCTTTCTTTAAATAATTCATGCAAGGAGAATCTGTTATTGAAAAAAGAAAAGAGAGTCTGAAAAAAATTCTTTTTGACTGGGTTAAGGACAATTATGACAAAACATTTATTGCTATTCTTATTGTAGCATTCATCATAAGATTTTATATATTCCTTAAAACATTAAACCAACCAATATGGTGGGATGCTGCTGACTACCTTGCCACAGCAAAAAGATGGGCAGGAGTAAATCCGAATTTGTTAGATATATGGTATTACAGAAGAGGTTTTTTCTGGCCTTTGTTTGGAGCAATACTCTTTAAGCTGGGGTTTGGGGAAACCGGAATAAGGTTCTCAGTAGTTTTATTCTCAACAGGAATAGTTTTTGTCTCCTATCATTTAATTAAAAAAATGTTTAACAAAAAGCTTGCTCTGCTGACCTCTATCTGCTTAACTTTCTCATGGATAATTTTGTTTTTTACAGGAAGGCCTTTAACATCAATACCTGCAACTTTCTTTCTTTTAACATCCCTCCTGTTTTTCTGGAAAGGGTACATATTAAAAGAAGGAAATAAATTCATGTATCTTTTTGCTATATTTTATGCCTTGGCAGTTTTAACAAGAATGCAATATCTAATGTTTGCCCTTCCTTTGCTGGTGCTTATATTTACAAGAGAAAAATTCAGCTTTCTTAAAAACAAACAACTCTGGATAACTGCAGGAGTTTTCATTTTAGTAATGACTCCTCAAGCTATAGTGCATTACCAACATTTTGGAAACCCTGTTTTGGATTTAATAGGATATTATTTCCACATTGAAGGATTGTCTCCATCAAAAGAGATTGCTGGGCCTGGAGATCTATCTAAATTAGACGACTATTTCAAGAACCTGCCTTACATTCTTGATGCAAATAACAAAGGATATAATACTTTATTTGTATTAAGCCCCATTTACATAATATTTCTTATAGGGATTCTCTATTTCTTTTCTGATTTGGTTCTAGGATTTGACAGAATCTTCAAGGACTTTGAGCTTCAAAAAAGGCTTTTTATTCTTTTATGGATAGTGATCTCATTTCTTATATTAGGATACATAACTGATTACGTAGAACAGAGATATGTAATGCCGACCCTTCCTTTTTTATTCTTATTAACAGTTTATCCATACACCATTGCTGAGAGGTTCTTAACAGAGAAGTTTAAGTTCAGGAAAACTCAAGCATTCTATATAATAGTAATAGTTTTAATTGTATTATTATATCAGAATGTTTCTTTCGGAAATAATCTTATAGAAGTTAAAAAGAACTCATATCTTGAAGTGAAACAAGCAGGTCTTTGGCTTAAAGAGCACACAACTCCTAACGATATAATAATTTCAGGTTCTTTGCCTCAAATAACTTATTACTCGGAAAGAATTGTTTATCCATTTGAGCTGGCATACAGAAGAGACATGGAAAGGAAAAATGAGTCAGACCTTGATGAATTTATAAGGCAAAACAAGCCAAAATACTTTGCAATATCTGTTTTTGAAAGAGACAAGCCATGGGCATTTCAATATCCTGTCAAACATCAAGATTTACTGATTCCTGTTCAAGTATACA
>WAQV01000009.1 GCA_015520065.1 Candidatus Pacearchaeota archaeon
ACTTTTAGTTGTATTTGGAAAGTTTTTTATAGAACAAACTCCAAGCAAACATAATATAAATCTCAGCAAGAATTATGAAATCCGTAAAAAATACAATTGCAGGGCTGGTTGCAGGAGCTGGAATCATAGGAAGCTTTTTCCTAAATCCATATATTAGCAACGCAGGAGACAATAAAGGAAGAGTGGAGGTTAGTGCAAGAATTGCTCCTTATTTGTACGCAAATATTCTAAGTCAGGAGAGTGTTCTTAATATAACTCAAGATGATATATCCAGGGGATATGTGGAAGTTGTTGCAGGAACAGTGATGGAAGTCAAAACAAACACTAAAGGATACCTTCTTATTTTGGAAAGAGCCAGTCCTGAGCCAGTATTTGAGGAGATAACTGTAAGGGACGGGACAAATGAGACAATACTCTCTAACTCAGGTGGAACAATCTTTTATGATACTTCAAACAAAATAAACACTCTTGAGAGAAAATCTCTTGATTACATGTTTAAGCTTTCTCCAGGAACATCTCCAGGTCAGTACCAATGGCCTCTTGCAGTCAGCACTATACTTGAGTAGTTTAGCACTTTCTTATGCTTCCTGTTTTCTCATACCTCACATAAAGTCTGTCAAGTATATCTAAAACATTTTGCCTCTGTTCTCTGCTTCCAAGTCCTTTCCAGTCCAGCAATGCAAAATCCACTTCCTCTTCTGTTTTTTCTATTGCCTCTTTAACCATGCTTTCTGTCAGAGGAAGAGCGTATTTTGGAATTACATGAGATATAGCAATATTGGATGTTTCCTGAATTTTATTGAAACTGCTGCAATAATGATTTCCTCCTATAGCTATTGCAATCTCTCTGTATGGATTTTCCTTAAAGTTAGTGATTGTTTCATAGAGTGCTTTTGCAACTACAAATCCTGCTTTCAAATCCTTCCATTCGTTTTCAGTTGAACCAATCTCAAGAAATATGCATGGCTTTTCAATTAGCGGCCCGTGATGGGTGCATTCCATTGTTATCTGATAATTTTTAAGATTGTATTTTCTGGCAAAAAGATTAAGATTTTCAAAAAGAAATTTCTGAAACAAAGCAGAGGTTTTGCACACTTTTCCTGAGACACCTCCAAACTCTGCTATTCTCCAGTTTCCTGGAGCATGAATGCTTATTGTTTTCTCTCTTTTCTCTGAAGCATGCCTTGAAGCAAAAACAATAAAATCATACTCATTGATTTTTTCCAAATCAAGGTTTTCTGTATAAAGTATCTCCTTCTCAGGAAGATAAAACTTAAATTCTTTTTTTGTTGCCAAAGGCTTAAACTGTGAAAGTTGGGTTGTTATATTTATTCCTGCTCTATCAAGCTTGCTTGCAACAATCAGGTATTTGTTGTAGCTCATATCTTTAACAAGTTAAATAAATTTTAAAACATTGTTGTATTTACTCTTGGTATATTTGCATGAATAACTGAAAATGACTGAAACATTTAACCTTATAACAGGCATGCTTGCTTTGATTTTAGGAATTCCTATTGGTGATTTTCTTGCAAAGCACACAAAAGAGGAGTTAAAAGCAGGAAAAAAATGGTTTAAACTTATAATAGTTTTTAGCTTTGCAGGAAGCATAATAAGCCTAATTTTCAGAAATGATGCGCTTCTTTTCAGTTTTTTGTTTATGGCAATAGTTACGAGCAGAAGCCTGAAAGAAAACAAAAGAAGCAAATAGCTATATTCTTCTAATGCTATCAGCAATATTTATTTTGATTGGAATGTATGTCTTTGCTACTGAAAGGCTGTCATCTTTCTCTTTAAAATTGTCTTTGCAGAATTTGACAAGAGAATCGTATGACTCTATAGGCAACCTAAGCAGACCGCAACCATCTCCGTTCTTCTTGTATATAACACATGAAAGAGTTGAGACATTGCTAGAAACATATCTGTGAAGCCTAAGCTCTGATGCATCTTTATGCAGTTGTATCTTTTTTGCTTTGCCGTTAGTAGAATATAAGATAGACCCTGTATTCTTGTTATTTAAATCAAATACAAGTATCTCGTCTATCACTTTATTTTGAATGTTTTTTGCCATGAAAATTTAGGTTAATTAGCATTTTTAAATCTTTCGTCACTCTGGAGTGTCTAAACTTTCAGAGAGATTTGCTTATTCAATGCAGAAAAAGATTTTAAAACTCAGCAGCAGTTTTTAGTTAATGAGCAATAAAGGAAAAAAACTTATCAATTTCAAAGAGATTGAAAAAAACTGGAAGGAGTTCTGGGAAAAAGAAAAAATATACAGGTTTAATCCAGATAAGGAAGAAGTATATAGCATTGATACTCCGCCGCCTTATGTTTCAGGAAAAATGCATATTGGTCACGCATTTTCTTATTCTCAGCAGGATTTTATTGCAAGATTCTGGAGAATGTATCTTGTTTCTAGAGGAGGTTCTGTTTTTTACCCTTTCGGGACTGATGACAATGGATTGCCAACTGAAAGATTTGTAGAGAGGAAGAATAAAATAAAAAGCAAAAGCATGCCGAGAAGCGAGTTTGTTGAGCTATGCCTTAAAACCTTGCAGGAAATAACTCCTGAATTCGTTCAGGACTGGAAAGATTTGGGATTATCTGCAGATTTTGAGCTTTATTATTCAACAATTGATAAACCTACTCAAAAAATATCTCAAAGCTCTTTTGTGGAGTTATATAAAAAAGGAGAGATATATAAAAAAGAATTCCCGACTTTATGGTGCATTGAATGCCAAACATCCATTGCCCAAGCAGAGCTTGAAGACAAGCAACAAGAGAGCTTTTTTTCAAAACTAAAGTTTAAGATTTCAGACACTGGCAAAGAGTTGCTTATTGCAACAACAAGACCTGAGCTTTTAGGAGCATGCGTTGCAGTGTTTGTAAATCCTGATGATGAAAGGTATAAGGATATAATAGGAAAAAAAGCAGTAGTTCCGTTGTTTAATTTTGAAGTCCCAATTATTGCTGACAGTTCAGCAGACCCTGAGAAAGGAACAGGGGTTTTAATGATATGCTCATACGGAGACAAGTATGATGTTGAAGCTATTAACAGGCATAATTTAATCCCAAAAGTTATCTTAGACAAGAATGGAATCCTGCACAGGATTGAAGGTTACTCGGGGTTGAGAGTTAAGGAAGCAAGAAAAAAGATTTTAGAAGACCTGAAAAATGCAGGGCTTATTGCTGAGCAGGAAAAAATCCAGCATGTAGTCAATGTTCATGATAAATGCGGAACTGAAATAGAATTCATACCTACAGAGCAATGGTTCATTAAAATTCTTGATAAGAAAAAAGAGCTTATAGAGATTGCAAAGAAAATAAACTGGCGTCCTGAATTTATGTTTAAAAGGTATGAGAACTGGGTGAAAGGACTGGAGTGGGACTGGAGCATTTCAAGAGACAGGCATTTTGGAGTTCCGATTCCTGTATGGGAGTGCAAAAAATGTAAGGAAATTATTTTGCCTTCTGAAGATGAACTGCCTGTTGACCCTCTTGAAACAGAAAAGAAATGCCCTTCCTGCAACTCAACAGCAGAGCCTGAAAGAAGAGTTCTTGATACATGGGCAACTTCCTCATTAACACCGCAGATAGCATCATCTCTTGTTGATGGAAAGGTGAGAATACCATTCTCTTTAAGGCCTCAGGCGCATGATATAATAAGAACATGGGCGTTTTACACTATTGTAAAATCCTATCTTCATGAAAAGAAAATCCCTTGGGAGAACATAATGATTTCAGGGTTTGTTACATACGAAGGCGAAAAAATGTCAAAAAGCAAGGGGAATGTTATTAATCCTCGTGAAGTTATGGATGAGTATGGAGCAGATGTTTTAAGGTTCTGGGCAGCTGGCTCTAAATTAGGAGAGGATATGGA
>WAQV01000010.1 GCA_015520065.1 Candidatus Pacearchaeota archaeon
ATAGTTGTATGCATAGGCTTTTTCCCCTCCAAAAGAGAATTCAAGAGTGTGTTTTCCTGTTGTTAATACTCTGCTTGTTTCTGTTGCTGTCTGGTTGCACTGCCAGTTTTTTACTGTTATTATGTTGTTGTCCCTGTCATAAACATATCTGACTATGCTTATAGTTGTGTTTCCGCACTTTAGTTCAAGAAACTCGAGGTCTTTTCCAAATGTTGTTCCATTTATACCTCTTATTGTTAAGTCTGCTGTTCCGGTTGTTGTGAATTTTACACTCCAGTTTCCTCCAACAACAGGATAGCTCTGGACGTTTATTATGTTAATAGAAATCTCAAAAGTCTGATTGCTCAAATGCGGAACAATCCACTCTACATAGTCCAAGAGTCCATCTCCATCAGTATCGCTTGCATTAAAACTTAAATACTTATTTTCCTCTTTCCAGTAAACCTTTATTAGCTCTTTGTTATTAGTAAGTTCAGGAATTGTAGTGTATGAGAGAACATTTGTATAGTTGAGTCCTGGAGGAGAGTAGATTGTTATTTCTTTTTTTCTTTCTGAAAGAGGTTTCTCAATCTTTTTAGGAGGTTCTGTGTAAAATTCCACTTCTAACAGCTCTTCAGAGTTATTTATAGGTTCAGTAATCTTTAGAATGCTTTTGTTTTTAGTATGTTTGATAACAAAGTTTCTCACTGTTCCAATAGTCATATTTGAATTATTGCTTATCTTCCTAATGCTAATATTTGCAGTTAAGGGAGGAAGCTCTATTGTTTGGTTTGTAGTTAGCTTTCTCCATCTTACAGGCTTTCCTACTGCAATAATTTCTTCAGAGTCTTTTTTGTTCCTTTTAGATGTAGCAGAAGGGGCAGAAGAATCAGGCTGTTTTTTTTCAATCACTTCAAAATCATAAAAATTTCTTCCTGTCAGAGAGTAGATAATAACTCTGTGGCTTCCTGTTTCTTGAGGCTTAAATATGATGAATCCTTTTTTTTCTTTCACGATGTATGAAGTAGAAGGAGTTTCAATTTTTATTCTATATACTCCAAAACCTCTTATGTCCAGCTTAATCTTGTCTCCTAAAAAATATCTGTCTTTTGAAACACTTTCTGCAGATGCCTCTGAAGAAACAGAAAAAAATATTAGAAATAAGATTCCTAAAAAAGCTGCTATAGCTAAGCCTGCAATTCCTAGTTTAATTGCCCCTCTTTTGTCAAATTTTAGCTCCCTCATTTCCTCTTAAACAGCTTTTTTAATTTCTCAAAAATTCCTTCTTTCCTCTTTTCAGAATCATCGGAAAATTCGTTCTTTATTGCAAACAACCCTTTTTTGTCAGAGTATGCTTCGTAATAAATATAAATGTTATCCTCAGAGTATTTTTTTGTCTGTAGAGCAACCCACTTGCCTTTTTTCTGTACATAAGAGTTTATCTCATAATGAAAAAGTGTTGAGTTAAGATAGTCCTTCTCTGAGCCTCCTGTTTTTTTCACCCTATATCTTATAAGAATCTTGTCTATTTTGCTGTCTGGAATGCTTGAGACTATTGCAAAAGGCTTCTCAGCTTTCTTCAGTTTAACTTTGGAGTTTCTATGAAAAAATGCATGAACTTTTTTTACAGGAGTTGCAGGAAAAATTGCAATCTCTACAATAGAGCTGTCATTTCCTGCAATGTTCATAACAACAGGGTGTTCCCTTGATGCAGACTCATAAAATACTTCATAAAGTTTAAACATCTCTTTATCTAGAAATTTCTTGGGAAAAGGAAAAATCCTGTAAAATCTGAACACCACTATTTTTTCTTTTTCTGAGAGGAAAGATTCAAACCTGGACTGGAAATAGTATTTCTTAGCAAAAAAAGTTTCAGGGGCTGTTAAAGAATAACTCTTTTTAACTTCTTTTCCATCAACATTCCATTTAATGACTCTATGGCTGTCGCTAAAATCCTCTACAACTCCGTCTTGGCTGCCATCGTATATCCAGTCTGATGGAAAATACTCTTCCAAAACTCCTGATGCTTCATGAGACATCTTAAGAATAAGAGTTATATTGACTTTTTGCCCAGAAAATACAAATCCTTTCTCGCATAAATCTTTCTTTTTAGAGTAAAGAGCATCGCAATTTATCTCTCTCTCAAGTTCAACATACTCAAGCAAGCTAAAATTCTTTCTTTCAGAAATGTTCTCTGAATTAGTGTTAATAGCAAAAACCTCTAAAGAGTATTTTCCAAAATCCAAATTCTCTAAAGTTGCAATACCTTCAGTACAGTTTGAACATATTAACTCATTATCTAAAGAAAAGTTTCCTGAATCATCAATTTTCTTTAAAGAATATCTTATTTCATTAAACCTTGATGCAACAGATACATTCAAAAGAACGCTGCTTTCATTAATATAAATCCCTGAATCTGGAGAGTGAATTTTTAGTGCTTTCTCCAACTGCATTTCAGGAAAAACATCATACCCTTCACCGCTAATTATAAGCGAGACTGGCCCAGCAACATAACCTTTTTCTAAATCAAATATCTCTGCGCTTATATTTCTGCCAATTTTCCATGAAACGCTTTTTATCTGCAAAGGGTCGCAGCAGTACTTGTTGTCTGCAGGGCTAATTTTGCAAGTAGTTACTTCATCAGGAAAATCAGTATAATACACAATTACATCAAACCAGGAAGGAGAAACTCCATCTTCTGAGGGAGCTACCTTTCCGCATACAAAGTTTGCACTTGCAGTTTCTGCAACTAATATAGCAATTAAAAGTGCTGCAACTATTAAACCTCCTCCCCTCTTTTCCATTATAAATTACCTTCAATAAGGGAATAAAAATATTTCTATATAAGAGAATAATCAAGGATTAAGATATAAATCAATATCATGGGTGTGTTCGTGCATTCTTGACTTTGCTAAAAGAAATACTCCAACAAACAAAAGAATTATCCCTACAACAGAAGTAAATAGGATTAAATTTCCTGAAAGACCTAATTCCTTGAAATCTCTATAAGATGCAAGAAGATTAAACCCTGCTGCTAAAAATGCTACTGATTTGACAAAATTTCCTCCTATTAAAAACAAAAGAACGCTAATAAAAGTCGGAATCAAAAATCCTGCAAGAGTAATTTGCGGCTTCCAGTTAGCATTGCTGCATATTATTTCAGAGTAAGGATATTTTCCTGCCTCATAAAATATAGACCTTGACTCGCAGCCGTAAACCCTTGAGACTAAAACATGGCTTAACTCATGAATTCCTATTGTGCTGATAAGCACAAAATTAGTAAATACTGTTATAAACACAAAATATCTGAAAAAAAGAGTCAGATGAGACTCTCTTTTAAGGAGAGTTTTTTCCTTAAATCTCAAAGGATAGCTCCTAACATCTCTAAGAAAGACAAATGCGAAAAAAGCGAAAAGTGTGCTTTCAATAACTGTAAAAAGAAGCTGATTTCCTATGTTAAGGAATAACAGAGATTCGAGGATTATTGAGATGCTTGAATAGAAAAATAGAGTATTCCCGCCTCTTCTGCATGCCTCTGATAAGTACATAAAATTTATTGAGAATACAAGAGTAATGAAAAAAGAGGCTATCAAAAAAAACATAAAGAAATTTGGAAAAGAGATCGCGCTTAAAACAAGGCTTATAACATATATAACTATCCAGTAAGATAGACTCTTCTTAGGACTGAAGAACTGCAAAGCTCTAAATAAAATAAAAGTCTGAAAAACTATTGCCACAGAATAAATAATTCCAAAATCTCTTGCATCATAATCAAAAAATCCTGATAACCAAAGAAATGATAGAAGTGCCAGAGTAAGATAACTTAAAGATATTAGTGATATGAGATTAGTTGCTCTGTTGATTTTCTGTTTTTTATAATGTCTAACAAATCCGTAAATAAGAATTATAGCTATTAAAATGCTAATTGCTCCGT
>WAQV01000011.1 GCA_015520065.1 Candidatus Pacearchaeota archaeon
CATTTTTTATAAAATTTATTATATTGTTACAAGATTTAAATCTCTCTGAAAATATCTGTTTCAAGATGGAAAAGTATTTAAATAAGTTTATCCCATTTTGTATAAGTAAAATGAGAGTGAAAAAATTAAGCGAAGTTATAGGATTGAAAGTTTATACTGATGCTGGAGACTATTTTGGACAGGTTGAAGAGGCAAATATCCAAGAAAATAAAATTGATGGATGGAGAATTAAAGTTGATGGAAGCATGATTTCATTGATTTCTGGAGCAAAAGGAGTCATAATTCCTCACCAGTTTGTTAAAGCTATAAGCGATATTCTTATAATAAACAAATCTGCTCTTCCAAGCCAAGAGCCAGAATCTGAGCCTGAAATAGGAGAGTTTCCGGAAGAGCTTATCTAAAATCTTAAACAACAATGGCGGCTGAAACAATACTGCAACACTGGATTTTTACAAGTTTCATATATCCATTTTTACTAGTCTTTTTTATTTCTTATGCAATTCTTGAAAAAACAAAACTTCTTGGAGACGGAAAGCATCAGATTAATGCTATTGTTGCTTTTGTTTTAGGAATTGTTTTTGTAGGAGGAATTTTTCCAAAAATTGTTGTTGAGAATTTGATTTTGTTCCTTACTGTAGCTTTAATCGTTATGTTTGTATTTTTAATGTTGTGGGGTTTTGCAGTTGGAGGAGAGGTAAAAATTGAAGGGAAAGGATTAAAGCTTGTTGCTGGAGGAATATTAGCAATCGCTGTTTTTATTGCTGTTCTCTGGGCTACTGGAATTGAAGACAGGTTTTTTGATATGTTGTTCGGGCAACCATGGAGTTCTGCTTTCTGGACTAATGTATTGTTTATTGTAGTAATTGCTGTTGCTATTGCAGTAATATTAAAGAGCAAATAATCAGAAACATATTTAAAGTTGCATTCATTTAATAAAAAGAGGTGAAAAGATGGAAAGCATCATTACTGCTCTTGCTTCATACGGGATTTATGCTGGAGGAGAAGTAGGAGAGTTATTCTCAAATTTAGAACAGATGGGTTTTTTCAGCTATCTTCTGCCGTTTTTATTGGTGTTTGCACTCGTTAATGGAATCCTTACAAAAACAAAAATTTTTGATGATAAGGCTGTTAATGGAATAATTGCATTTGCTGTTGGACTTCTTGCATTGCAGTTTGATTTTGTACCGGTATTTTTTTCTGAGATTTTTCCAAGGCTTGGAGTTGGGCTTGCAATAATCTTAGTAATAATAATCTTAGTAGGGTCGTTTCTTCCTAAAGCTAACTGGGCAAAATACACTATTTTTGGAATAGCTGCTGTTATCCTTATTTTTGTGCTGTCCAGCACTGCTGATGCTTTAGGATGGACAATGGGGCAGGTGTTAAGGGAAAATCTTGGAACATTCTTAGGAGGATTGGTTATAATTATTTTATTTGCAATAGCTGCTAATGCTGGTTCTGAGAAAACTTCCGATATAGAAACTCCATGGAATCCTTGGGGAAAGTAAATGAAACTTAAATAAAAAAATTATTTATGTTTTTTATGGCCTGACTTTTTATCTTTTTCTGTTTTTTCTGAAACAGCATCAACAACTGAGTTCACAATTTTAGAAAAACTGTCTTGCATCATCTCAAGCTCTTTTTTTGTTGTCTCTAAATCCCTTCCATAAGAACCGATTTTATCAAGAATTGCTATCTGAAGTTTGTCGATAGTGTTTTCTATTCTTTTAAGCCTTTCAGAAAGGTTTTCTATTTTAGGGCTTATTAATGCCTTGAACTCCATAAGTTCATGCAACTTAGATTCTGTTTTTTTTATTTTCTCGGAAAAAACCTGCTCTGAAATCTCTATAATTGTGCTTGTATCAATTCCTGCTTCTGCAGGAGCATACTCATAACCCTCTCCATAACCTTCATAACCTTCCGGCTGCATTTGCTGCATTCCGTATTCAGCTTCTGCAGGAGCCTCATAAGAGTATGTTTCTTGTTGAGTTCCCTGCAAACCTTGAGGAGATTCCTGAGACATTATTGATTCTTGCATTCCCTGGACTGCAGGACCTCCTGCATTGCTGTCAGCATTTTCAGTTCCTCCTGTCACTGCTGCCTTTACTTCTGCCTGACTCAATGCATCAGTTATTTCCTTAGGAGAAAACCCTTTCTGCTGAAGAGAGGATATAATCTGGCTATCAGTCATACCGCTGCTCTTCATTTGCATCACTTCTTCTAAAACTCCCATTTTTTCAAGGTTTTTAGTTAGTTTATGATTTTATTAAACCCAGTTTTTCAAGGTCTTTTTTTCTTACAAATTCAAGTGGCTGGAACATTTTTGCCTGTTTTGCAAGAATCTCCAAGTCCTCTTTTCTTGCAAATCTTGAAAATTCCTCTGAAACAGTCTCAATAAATGACTTGACTCTTTCAAGAGTCTGTTTAATTTCTTCAACTTCTTTTTTAAGCTCTAAAATCTTGTTTTCAGTTTCCTCTTTAAACTCCAACAGATTCTCACCAATTAAAAACACTCTGTCTTTAAGGGTTTTTTGTTTTTCTTCCATGTCTTTAAGTCTGATATTAATTTCAAACAAAAAATCCCCTCCTGTTTGCTCTCCAACCATATATACTTTAATAATAAGAGGTTTAAATTTGTTGTGTTTTAAGTCTATACAAAATATTTTAAACTTTTATGCACGAGTATATATATGCAGTTTGACAGAAATACTCCTTTGTATTCTTACGAGGTGCAGAGAGAGGCTGGAGAAGATGTATTGTATGTTAATTATTTGGGAGCTCCTTATGTTCCAAGTCTTGCTGATTATCCTGAAGTAATGGAAAGAACAATAGATGCTTTAATTGAAAATCCAGGAGTTTCGCGAATTGTCTTTGTGCAGCAAAAAAATTACAATTATGATTTCAGGGAAACCAGCTATCTGCTGGAGATCGCCCAGTTGTATGTGTACCTCATAAAGCAGGAAAAAATACTCTCTCAGGAAAGACTGCAGGCAATAGATGAAACATCATTTTCTAAAAGGTACAATGAGATGTTTTCATTCCTTTTTTTACTGAAAAAAGACCCTGTTGCTGCATATTTGGAATTGAAAAGAATAATAATTGAAGCAAAAATAGCTCTTGATAAAATGCCTTTTAAAGAGGACTCAAAAATAAGAGTCAACCAAGAAAGTTACATTCATCTTCTAGAAAAAATTTTCAACATGCTGGAAAAAACAAAACTTATCCAGACAGCTCTTCAGTATATGAAAGATTATAAAAAAGGAGACAGGGAGATTTATAGCAGAATTTTCAAGCCCGACATAATTCCTAATTTTACTTTTACAAGACTCATTTCTGACCTTCCAGAAGATGCTGAAATTATTGACCAGTATAAAATTGCAAGCAACACTTATGATGAGTCTGTTGTAACAATCTTAAAAAAGAAAGATGATGCAAAGTTTGTCTATCACATTGTTCCTCCTGAGAATATCCTTAATGAGGACCAAAACATGCTTTTGAATCTTGCAAGAAATGTTTTGATTGAGCATCAGCCTAAAGCAGAGGAATTTACTGACACTGAAAGAACAAGGCAGGTTTTTTTTAATGTCTCTCGTGACCTTTTGCAGGACCTTGCGCAAAGCAAAGGGATTTCATTGAATTATGAGGAGTTAAATAAACTCGCAACAATCCTTGTAAGGCATACAATCGGATTCGGGATTATTGAAGTTCTGCTTCAAGATGAAAATCTTCAGGATATTGTTCTTAATGCTCCAATGTCTCTTGTAAACATTTTTGTAAGGCATGGAGAGTATGGAGAGTGCATAACAAATATTCTTCCTAGTCAGGAAGATGCGAATTCATGGGCTGCTAAATTTAGAATGATATCTGGAAGGCCGTTGGATGAAGCAAACCCAATTTTGGATACTCAGCTAAGCATTGGAAATATGAGAGCAAGAATAGCAATAATTCAAAGGCCTTTGTCTCCTGATGGACTGGCATATGCATTAAGAAGGCACAGAGAAAAGCCATGGACTCTGCCGCTGTTTATTAAAAACAGGATGCTTAACTCACTTGCAGCAGGGCTTTTGAGTTTTCTTGTTGATGGTTCAAGAACCATGCTTGTTGCTGGAACAAGAAGTTCTGGAAAAACAAGTCTTTTGGGAAGTTTAATGTTGGAAATAATCCCTAGATACAGAATTATTGTTATTGAAGATACCTTAGAAATTCCTGTTGAGTCAATGAGAAAATTGAATTATGATATTTTGAGAATGAAAGTGCGTTCAGCATTGTTGAAAACAACGACAGAGGTTTCAGCAGAAGAAGGAATAAGAACAAGCTTAAGATTGGGAGACAGCTGCCTGATTGTAGGTGAAGTGAGAAGTGAGGAAGCAAAGGCTCTTTATGAAGCAATGAGAGTTGGGGCTTTGGCAAATGTTGTTGCTGGAACAATTCATGGAGCAAGCCCTTATGGAGTATATGACAGAGTTGTTAATGATTTAGGAGTTCCTAACACCAGTTTCAAAGCAACAGATGTTATTATTGTCAATAATCCTATAAAGTCTCCAGACGGGTTGCATTCATGGAGAAGAACCTTGCAGATTGCTGAGGTAAGAAAACACTGGAAAAAAGACCCTTTAGAAGAAAAAGGGTTTGTTGACCTTATGAAATATAATGTAGAAAAAGACTCTTTGGAGCCTACAGATGATTTAATTAATGGTGACAGCGAGGTTATTAAAGATATTGCTGCTGGAGTTAAAGGATGGGCTGGCAACTGGGATGCTGTTTATGACAACATACTCTTAAGGGCAAAAATAAAACAAGAGTTAGTTAATATTGCTGAAAAAACGAAAAACAACAACATTTTGGAGGCAGAATTTAATGTTCTTGCAAATAATGCATTTCATCATATTTCTGACAGAATAAGAGAGGAAATAGGTCTTCCTTCAAGTGAAAGAGTTTTTCCTGAGTGGCAGAAATGGCTCAGGCAGGAAATTAAGAAAAAGAAGATTTAGACTCAAATTTGCAAACAAGCGTATTAGCAATTTATAAACATTTATTAATCAGTTTTTACTATTATTTGCATCTAATTCAAAAATTGCAAAAGAGGTAAGATGGATTACTGGGACTCAAAAAATCCTCAGGTTGATGATATCCTTAACAGGTACGGGGCTGAGATTGAGGAAAAAATTGAGGATTCTGCTGGAGTAAATACTGCTGGTTACAGCAGAGAGTATGTCAAATTCAAAAAAGAGATGGTTCCTCAACTATCAAGATATGAGAGATGGTGCCAGACTCTGGGCAGTTTCATAAAACTAAAGATTTCTCCAAAAGATGAGGCAAAAATAAGAAGGTATCTTGAGATTGCTCATCTGGAAGTTGAACCGTGGCAGTCTGTAAGTCTGGCTGTTATGGCGCTGTTAGCTACTTTTTTTATAGGGTTTTTAATTTCAGTAGCTGTTGCTTTAATAAAAGGAAATACTGCTGACGGATATTTTGCTGCATTTCCGTTCCTGTTCTTTTTTCTTACAGTAATTCTTTCTGTATTCTTGTTTTATTATGTATATGGCTATCCTGCAAGACTCGCAAACAGATGGAGGTTAAAAGCAAGCAGCCAGATGGTTCCTGCTATTTTATATATTGTTGTATATATGAGACACACTCCTAATCTTGAAAAAGCTGTTGCTTTTGCATCGCAACACCTGCAATACCCTCTTGCACTGGATTTCAAAAAAGTCTTTTATGATGTGGAAGTAGGAAAGTTCTCGACAATAAAAAGCAGTCTTGATAATTATCTGCAAGGATGGAGAGATTATTCAACTGAATTTATAGAGGCGTTTCATTTAATAGAGAGCAGCCTTTTTGAGCCAAACCCTTCAAAAAGAATCTCTATGCTTGACAAATCTCTTCAGGTAGTTCTTGATGGTGTGTATGACAAAATGCTTAGATTCACTCATAATGTCAAAAGCCCTCTGACAAATGTCTATATGCTTGGAGTTGTTCTTCCAACTCTTGGACTGGCTCTTTTGCCATTGGCATCTGCAATGATGCAGGGAATGATTAAGTGGATTCATGTAATTCTGTTATTTAATATGATAATCCCTTTTTTTGTGTTTTACCTTACAGACAAAATTATGGCTCTAAGACCTGGTGGATATGGTGAAACAAGTTTTCTTGAAAGAAATCCTCTTTACTATAAATATAAAAGCAATGCTCCTTACATTAAAGCGTTTCTAATATGCCTTCCTTTTTTTATTATAGGGTTTCTGCCATTAATTTTCCAGTACACTCCTTTTCCTGACTGGATTGGAATTCAGAAAGATTATACATTTGCAGAACTTGGATTTAGTTTTCTTGGTGAGGAGAAAATTTTTGATTTTAAGAGTGCTGATTCAGCTATAACTGGTGGAAAAGTTGTAGGGCCGTTTGGAATAGTTGCATTGATTATGGGAATGTTTATTCCTTTAGGCATAGCATTGTTTTTCTCTATAGCTTTTAATGAGAAAACAAAAGAATTGATTAAGGAAAGGGAAAAAACAAAAGAGCTGGAAAAAGAATTCAATAACTCTCTTTTTCAACTGGGAAACCGTTTAGGCAATGGAATCCCTCCTGAACTTGCATTTGGAAAGGTTGCAGAGTCTTCCAGAGGCCTGATAACAGAAGAGTTTTTTAGAAGAGTAAATTACAATATTAAAAGCCTTGGAATGAGTGTAGAAAGAGCTATTTTTGATCCTGTAAGAGGTGCTATAAATTACTTTCCATCTGACTTAATTGCTACAAGTATGAGGGTTTTAGTAGAGTCGAGCAAAAAAGGTCTTAAAATAGCTTCAATAAGTTTGATGAGCATTTCAGAGTATGTAAAAAATATTCAAAAGATAACAGAAAGATTGAGGGATATGCTTGCAGAAATAATCTCTGATATGAAAAGCAACATGACTTTTTTGGCTCCTCTGCTTTCAGGAATTGTCGTAGGATTGGCTGCAATGATTACAGGAATATTAAACAAATTAAACCTCGCAAATATAGCTGCTGCTTCAGGCAGTGGAATCGGAATTGGAAGCTTTACAAATTTAATAACTTTGTTTGATATTGCAAAAATGATTCCTCCGTACTATCTGCAAATAGCGATTGGAATTTACCTTGTCCAGATAACTTTCATTTTAACTTCAACTCTCGTAGCTATTAATTCCGGTGAAGATAGACTTGAGAAAACCCATAAAACAGGAATAAACCTGAAAAGAGGAATTTTATTGTATTTTGTAACAGCTTTGTTTGCAACGCTATCATTGTTCATTCTTACAGCAGTTGTTTTAGGAGGTCTTATTTAATCGTTAAGCCGAAAAACGCAACAGGTTAAATTTGTTATAATTTCTTCCATAAAACAAGATTTCCTGCAGAATCTCTTAAAAACACGCTATCGCTTTTTGACCATACTCTTGAATTCCTGTTCCAATAAAAGATATTTTTGTTATCAAGAGAATTAGAAAAATTTCCTACTTTAAGAACTAATTCAGAATTCTTTTTTAGAACATACTCTGGAAAAATAAATTTGTTTCTTCCCTCATCTCTTACAATCCATCCAGTAATATTGCAGTCAGTTTGGCACTGGTTGTAAAAAACAATTTCTTGCTCTTTTAAGTTGACTGAATAGAGTTTAATGCATTTAGAACATTCTGCAATTGACCTCTGACATAAATTTTGATTGCTTTCAAGACACTTAATCCATGCAAAATAAACCTCTGTATAGTAGAGGTCTTTTCCTAAAGGATAATAAGGGTTTGCCAAACCTTTCTTAACAAGTAGAGAGTTTATGTTAACATTATCCAAAAAAACATAAGCTAAAACTCTTCCGTATTTATCATGCTTTCTGCTTCCATATTCTAAAACTATTGTTTTGTTTAAAACCATATCTTCAAGAAAATTTTTTGATTCTTCATAGTAGTTTTCTCCTTTTTCAGGAGCATTTATTCCTAAAAGCCTTATTTTTTTGCCATCTGCAATTAAAGTATCTCCGTCAATGACTCTCTCCACATCTTTGAATTCGTAATCTTTCAGCAAATTGTTTAAGTGAGAATCAAAAAAAGAATAATTTATTGCGAGCAGAATAGAAACTAAAAAAAGCAGGAAAAAGAAACTCTTCTTACTCTTGGAATTCATAAAGAAGTTAGGCTTATGAAGGTTAAAAAACTATTTACACTCCAATTCGTCTTTCTCCCATTGCTTAAAGTAAATCTTATCTGGTTGAGTAAAACGGCCTAATCCAAAAAACCCTCCAATACTTCCAATCCTGTCAATATATTTGATATACTCTCCATTGTTTGTTTTACAGTCAACTTCAACATAATGAATAACTTTATCTCCTCCTCCTGTAGAATACTCGCTTGAAATAATTTCTCTGCAGGTCTTAGGATAATAACATGTCATCTCTCCTCCAGCAAAAGATAAAGAAGGAACTGAAATAAGTGTAGAAGTTAATCCAATAAGGACTGGTTTAGTTATTCTTTCAAGAAAGGATTTTTTGGATTTGTACAAGACATCTAGATTCATAGAAAAAACATATTGAAGCTGTTTATAAAATTTCTTATTGTGAATCATATTAATTGTTAGTATATTAAATCTTTTTATGCGGGGAGAAGGATTCGAACCTTCGCAGGCACTAAGCCACAGGATCTTAAGTCCTGCCCGTTTGACCGCTCCGGCATCCCCGCAGAAACTGTTCAAACAAATGAACAACTAAAACCTCCTTTATATTTTTTGTGTTGTAGTTATTTTGATGTGATAAGAAAGCCTTAAATAATGTGTTGTAGTTATGATAATGCTCAACTTCGGTTGAGTAGGGCCGGACTCTGTTTGGCCCGCTTTTTCTCAAAATGAGTTTGACTGAGTTTCAGAAAAAAGTATACAAGATAGTTAAAAAAATTCCGAAAGGAAAAGTAACAACTTACAAAGCAATTGCAAAAAAGCTAAACAGTTCTCCAAGAGCTGTAGGAAAAGCCCTAAACAAGAACCCTTTTTTAATAAAAATCCCTTGCCACAGAGTTGTCAACTCTAATGGGAAGGTTGGAGGTTATAAAGAAGGAATTAATAAAAAAATCTCTCTTCTGAGAAAAGAAGGTGTTGAAATAAAAAACGGCAAAATTCTCTCGAAAATTATTTAAATACCTGTTCATTCATATAAAAATGAAAGAAACATCAAAAGAGGTAGTTCTTGAATTAAACCTTCCAGAGTTTAGCAGGAAAGATATAAAAGTTAATATCAAGAAAAACTCTCTGCAGGTTAAGGCGGAAAAGAAAACAGAAAAGAAAGTACAGAAAAAAGGATATTATCATGAAGAAAAGACGAGCAGAGTGTTCAGTTATTTTACAACTATCCCAACAATAGACCCTAAAAAAGCAAAAGTATCTTTTAAGAAAGGAGTTTTAAAAATAAGCTCTAAAAAAGCATAACAAAAAGTTTTATATACTTCTTTTTCCTTTCAAAATCATCAAATTAAAATAAAAAAGGAGGTTAAAAAATGGACGAGTGGAAAAAGTGGGTAATTGTTGTTGCAGGTGTAGTTGCAGTGATTGGACAGTTCTGGGGATCCCAGTATTACCTGCCTTTAATCGGAGGAGCTGTAGCAGCAATTGTAGGTCTTCTTTTGGAATAAAGAAAATCTGAATTTTTGTTATTTTTTTATATTTTTTCTAGTTTTTTATAGAATCCTTAATTAATTCTTAATCCTTTAAGTCGCTTATTCCTAACAGAAGGAACAAAAGTCCTACCATTATTACAAACCAGACTATTCCTCCTTTAAAGAACTCTGTTGCAGCATCACCTAATCCAAATATGTTCATTCCCCATGCTATGTATATCGGAAAAATTAACAATACAAGACCAATTATTAGTTCTAGCCATTTATTCATATTAATTCCAGAATCTCTCTATTTAAAAAGATTTTTGTTGTGAAATGTATATTGTATAATAAGAATGTTTTTAAGAGAAACGTGCAAGAAGCAGATATGAAAAACTGCCTGCATGCACTTTTTGACAAGCAAGTAAACAAGATTCTTTCTGCAGGGTATCTAGAAATTATCCCAGAAAGTTTGAAAATAGACAGAAAAAAATTTCTTGACATTCTTTCACCTTTGAAAGAGAGACTAAACTCTGTTGAATACGAACACGGAAACATTCCTTTTCTAATAGTCTTTCCTAACGAGTTTTTGGAAATAGAAAAGCAAATTCCCTTAATTAGTGTTGATGGAGTAAAGGCTGTTGGAAGGTCTTTTTACAATCTTAGAAAAAACACTGACGAATGCGTTTCTGATTGTTCTGCATGCAACATATGTTCAGACTGCACCCATATTAATGAGATTAGAAAACCTTATCTCTGTATTGATATTGAAACAGACTATAAGGAAAAATGGCTGTTGCAGAGCGATTATGCAGATTTCTTTAAAAAAAGAAAGAGGTTCGGGCTTACTTTAGAGGAAGGGGTGGCTCTCGTGTTGCATTATCCTGAAGTTCTAAAAAAGCACTTTCTTGAATTTTCAGGCTCAAGATGCGATGACAGGCACACTCCAAACGCACAGTATTTTAAGTCCTATAGAGGAGAATTTAGGTTATGGTTTTGTTACCATTACAGAAACTTCGTAGATGAAGATTTCAGGGCGCCTTCTTGCAGAAAAAGAGCATTTATTGAATAAAAGCATATATTTTTAAAATTGAGTTTTTAAAATGTTTTATGAAAGAGATAAATCATATTAAAGTAAAAAAAGGTATGGCTGTTTCTGAACTTGTTTCCTGCATGAGAGATGCTGGATTTGGAGCAGAAAAAATAGGAAAAGCTGCAGAGATTTTTGAAAAAATGTTGAATGATACTGAATGTAAAATATTTTTAGGGGTTGCAGGTGCAATGGTTCCAGGAGGAATGAAAGAGATAATTTTAGATATGCTTGATAAAGTGGATGTTTTTGTAACTACTGGAGCAAATCTTACTCATGATTTAATAGAGGCTGTAGGAGGCAAGCACTATCAAGGAGATGAGCTTGCAGATGATGAAAAACTTAATGAAGAAGGGATTGACAGAATGTACAATGTTTTTATGAAGAATTCTGTTTATGAAAATCTTGAGAAATTTTTCAAAAAAAATTATGATGTTCTTAAGGAGTGTAAAAGCATTAAAGAGTTTTTATGGAAATTAGGAGAGATTCTTGAAAATGAGAATAGTAAAAACAGCATTTTAAGAAAATGTTATGAGAAAAAAGTTCCTATCTTCTGTCCTGGAATAGCAGACTCTGGGATAGGTTTAATGATGTGGGGAAGAGCTGCTGAAGGAAAAGGGAACAGCTGCATAGATGTGTTCTCAGATATAAATGACATAGTTGATATTTCCTGGACTGCAAAAAAAACAGGAGTCATTTATGTTGGAGGAGGATTGCCTAAAAATTTCATTCAGCAAGCATTGCAGTTTTCAAAAGGTGCTGATTATGGAATCCAGATTACAACAGACAGACCTGAAAGCGGAGGTTCAAGCGGGGCTCCTTTGAGAGAAGGAATCTCGTGGGGGAAAATGAATCCAAAAGCTGATTTTGTTGATGTTTTTTGCGATGCTACAATTGCATTACCATTGGTTTTAGGATATGTAACCGACAAACCCTGTAAAAAATAAACTGTTAAATTTTAATCTAAGAGGAACTCAAATGCTAACGCAAGAACAAATTAAAGAGATAAAAGAGCATCTTGAAAAAGCCCAAAACCCTGTGTTTTATTTTGACAATGACCAAGACGGTTTGTGCAGTTTCTTATTGCTTCAAAGGTATTGTGGAAAAGGCAAAGGTGTTCCGATAAAAACATTTCCTTCTCTTGATGAAGGTTACTTCAGAAAGGTCAATGAACTTAATGCAGATTATATATTCATTCTTGACAAGCCAGTTGTTTCTGAAGAGTTTTTTAAAAGGGCTGAGGAGATAAATATTCCAATAGTATGGATAGACCACCACCCTTTAAATGAGAACTGCAAAAAAAGAAAAATTCCTTCTTTTGTGAATTACTACAATCCTTTTTTAAAATCAGAAAAAAACCTTCCAACAACTTATCTATGTTACAATGTAACAAAAAGAAAGGAAGATTTGTGGATAGCAGTGATAGGATGCATATCTGACAAATTTGTTCCTGAGTTTTATGAAGAGTTTATTGAAAAATACCCTGATTTAGCAATAAAGTCTGATAATGCTTTTGAGATTTTTTATAGCTCTGAGATAGGAAGAATAGCTAGAATTCTAGGGTTTGGGCTTAAAGACAGAACAACCAATGTAATTAACATGCTGAGATTCTTGATAAAAGTGAGATCTCCTTATGAGATTTTAGAGGAAAACTCAAAAACATACACTATACACAAAAGAGTTAATGAGATTAATAGAAGATATCAGAAACTTATTAAAAGAGCTCTTGAAGAGAGTAAAAAATCAGAAAAGCTTCTTTTTTTCAAATACAGTGGCAATTTAAGCATAAGCAGTGATTTGGCAAATGAATTGAGTTACAGGCTTCCTGACAAAGTCATTGTTGTAGTTTATATTTCAGGGATAAAGGCTAATATATCTGTAAGGGGAAAGAAAATAAAAAACATTGTTCTAAAATCTCTCGAAGGCATAGAAGGGGCCACTGGCGGCGGTCATGAAGATGCTGTCGGAGCCCAGATGGAAATAAAGTATCTTGAAAAGTTTAAAAGCAACTTGTTGGAAAATTTAAGGAACCGATAAATTTAAAAATAGATACATAGTATTCTGGAGAATATTTTAAAATGGTAAGCAAGGACTATGAAGGGTGTTTGAGGCAGAGAAGAATTGAAATCCTTAGAAGGTACTCTAAAAAAGAGGCGATTCACCCTGAAGACAAGA
>WAQV01000012.1 GCA_015520065.1 Candidatus Pacearchaeota archaeon
TAATAAGGAATAAACTTCCCTCTACTCCTTCTGTTTTTTGCAAAGTAAACTCTGTAAATTTCAATTAGGAAGATTGGAATAAGTATGTGGGTTGGTCCAAAAGGCATGAAATCATTATGAAAAAATAAATTATAAATTTAATGTATGAAAAATAATCCTGCAACTACCTGCTCCTCTCCACGCCTATTTTTGGGCAGTATTCAGCAATAGGGCATTTGCTGCAAAAAGGTGAGATAGGTTGGCAGATTGTCTGACCGAACTGAACAAAAATTGCATTAAACTCTCTCCAGTACTTTCTTGGAAGAACTTTCTCTAACTCAGTTTCTGTTTCCTCTGGAGTCTTTGTTTTGACCCATCCTAACCTGTTCGGAATTCTGTGACAGTGAGTGTCTATTGGCAAAACATGTTTCCTGAATGCAAAAGCCATAACAATATTTGCAGTTTTAGGTCCAACCCCTTTGATGCTTAACAATTCTTCTTTTGTTGATGGAACTCTTCCATTAAATCTTTCTATAATTTCCTTGCAAACACTTTTCAGAGTTCTGGCCTTTTTCTTGTAATGTCCGGAACTGAAAATCAACTTCTCTAACTTTTTTATTGGAAGTTTTAAAATAGCTTCAGGGGTTTCTGCAACAGCAAAAAGCTTTTTTGATGCTATTTCAGTATTTTTATCCTGAGTTCTTAAGCTCAGCAAACAAGAGATTAAAATCTTAAATGCATTAGGTTTTTTCCTCATACGATTTAAAGTAGTTCTCTCATTGGAGGGATATTTCCTAATCAAGACTTTCATAATCTTATCTATGTTGTTCTGTTGTTTCTTCATCTTATATCAAAGAAAAATGTATTTTTAAAATATAAGTTCTCTTATATCATTTATAATATAAAATCTTATAAATATTGTGCCTTTAAAAAATCAAAATGTTAAATTATGAGTCACTGCAAAAGTTTGGAGGAAGAGGATATTCTGAGATTGTAAAAAAGATAGAGTATTTTAACAAGAAAACAGGTTTTCTTCCTGAAAACATAGCTGAACTTTCTTTAGAAATCTCTATAAATGATTCGGATTTAGATCTCCTGGAGAAAAGAGGAAGATTAGAGAGAACTCTCAATAATTGTTTCAGGAATCCAAAAATACTTCTCATAAAAACGCACTATAAAATTGACGAATCGCGGTTTTTTGGAGGATATTTATCTGATAATGACCAGATTGTTATATATAATTCCAGCATCTTCCACCCAGAGATTGAGAGATTGAGCAATGCTGAGTTGGGATTATACTTTATTAATAAGGATTTTAATGATTTTATTAATGCAGGGCATGCCTTAAGGTCACTCGGAACAAACGGAAGAGTGTTTTATATAAGACCAAAAAGACTAACTCAGTTAATTGTTCCTTCGTGCAGTGGCTTAAATCAAAATAATTCAGGAACTCTGACAATTCCAGTATATCATCTTGAAGAGGTTTTAGACAGTAAGGAGGATATTTTATCTTACTGTGAAAGAATAGGATTGAGCAAAAGAAACCTAAGAGTGGTTAGAAATCTGTTTAATATAAATATTCACAACTCAATATGCAATGCAGAAAAAAGCAAACCAGGAATTCTTTACCAAGATTTGGAAAGTATCAGAAAGATTGCGGGAAGTTTGGTTTAAGTATAATTCTTAATAACCTCTCTTATCCTGTCAACAGCATCAGGATTAACTAAAGTCATAAGGCCTTTTGGCTCTTCGTTGTTTAAGATATTTTTCAGGATTCTTCTCATGATTTTTCCTGAACGCGTTTTAGGTAAATCATCAACAAAGTATATTTTATGAGGCCTTGCTATAGGGCCTAATGCCTTGTCAACATGTTTTTTCAATTCTTTTTCAAGAGCTTCAAATTCTGAAGCATTAACTTTCTTTTCTAAAACAACAAACGCAACTGGCACCTGACCTTTAATTTTGTCTGGTATTGGAACAACTGCTGATTCATTTACAAGAGGGCTTTTGTCAATAGCATTTTCAAGTTCTGCTGTTGCAAGCCTGTGTCCTGCTACTTTCATAACATCATCTGTTCTGCCTGTAATCCTTATAAGGCCGTCCAAATAATAAGCTCCGTCGCTTGTATCATACTTGTCTTTAAACCTTTTCCAATAGGTTTCAACATATTTTTTATGATTTCTATAAACTCCGTGCAGCATTCCTGGAGCAAAAGGGCTTAGCTGAACTAAAAATCCAGTTTTCTTGTTTTTCTTTATTAGTTTGCCGTTTTCATCAACTATTGCATGCCTTGTTCCAGGAAAGCTTCTTCCTGCAACTGTAGGAACAAAAGGGCCTACTCCTGGAAGAACATTAATTAAAGTTCCTCCTGTCTCTGTCTGCCACCAGGTATCTATTATAGGACATCTTGATTTTCCTATATTTTTGAAATACCACATCCATGAGTCTTCATCTATTGGTTCACCTACACTGCCAAGTATTTTTAAGCTGTCTAGCTTGAAACCTTTAAGATATTTTAACCCAAATTTCATAAACATTCTTATTACTGTAGGAGCTGTATAAAAGACACTTACTTTGTATTTGTCTATTATCTCCCACCATCTTTTTGGTGTTGGGTAATCTGGAGTTCCTTCGTAAATAAGTGTTGAAGAGCCATTAAGAAGAGGACCGTAAAACGCATAAGTATGCCCTGTAATCCAGCCAATATCTGCAGTGCACCACATTAACTCATTCTCGTTGTCATACTCTCCTTTGCCCAAATTAAAATTCCACCTCGTTGTCCAGTATGTCTGAACAGCGTATCCTCCGGTATCATGAACTATTCCTTTTGGCTTTCCTGTTGTTCCAGAAGTATAAAGTATGAACAGCGGATGTTCGGATTTAACAATCTTAGGCTTGCAGTAGTTTTTTGCTTCAGTCATGAGTTTATCGAAAGAAACAAACTTTCCTGAATACTGTTTTTTCTTGTTTAGCCTTGAAACCATAACAACTTTTTTAACATAAGTGCCTTTAATTGCTTCATCAACTTTAGATTTTAAGTCAGCAACCTTCCCTCTTCTGTAATAGCCATCACACGAAACCAGCACTTTTGCTTTTCCATCAAGAAGTCGCGCTTTCAAGGCATCTGCAGAAAATGCAGAAAAAACAACGCTGTGAATTGCTCCAATTCTTGTGCATGCAAGCATTGCTATAAGTGCCTCTGGAATTAAAGGCAGGTAAATAGCAACAACATGCCCTTTTCTTACTCCCAGTTTTTTAAGGACATTTGCAAATTTATTGACTTTTTCATAAAGCTCTTCATAAGTAAGAATTACCGGCTTCTCGTTTACAGGCTCTGGAACCCAGATTAAAGCAGTTTTGTTTCCTAAACCATTCTCAATATGCCTATCTAATGCATTAACACAAAAGTTCAGCTTTCCTCCTTTAAACCACCAAAAATAAGGAAGTTTCTCTACATAAGTGTTTTTCTCTTTCCAGAGCTTTTCCCATTTGATTCCTTCTTTTGCAAGCTTGCTCCAGAACTCGGTAGGGTTTTTATTTGCTCTTGAGTAGATTTTCTCATCTTTAACCC
>WAQV01000013.1 GCA_015520065.1 Candidatus Pacearchaeota archaeon
TTGATAAATCGCGACCATATCTAAATATTTATAAAGAAAAGTACTCTGAAAGAATTAGTAAGATTCTAAAAAATGTTTAAGATAAAAATAGACAAGACAGTTAATTTTCTTATGCTGTTGTATCAGAAAAGCAAAAAACAAAACTCTTTTCCTCATCTAATTAAACCAGAGGTTGATATTAATAAAGCTGATAGAGAATTCATTAAGTCTGTTTTAAGGGATTTAAGAAAAGAAAACAAAGCTGAACTCTCTTCTGAACTCCTTTTAAGCAGGAATAATAAGTTAGATAAGATTTATCAGGAACATAAAGAGTTGTGGGAAAATTACTGGGAAAACAACATAGAAAATCTTGAGAAAATAAAAAAAGAGATTGAAGAAAGGATAAATAATTTTGATTTAAGCAGATTAAAAGATGTTGAAAGGTTTTTCTGCGTTAAACCTCTGGAAGAGGTTGAGGTGTATGTTTGCATGGGAAACACTTCCAAATATGGAACAGGAAATTCTTTCAAGCCAGATATCTGCATAATTTTCCCTAGAAATTTTGAAGAGTTTAATGAAAAAACACTCAATGCGGATTTTGCAATGCTTCTTCATGAGATAGTTCATTTATATCAGAATTCTTGCGAAGACAAAGAGCTAATGGAAATTACAGCAAGAGCATTCGCCCCGAGAGGCATACTAATTAATAGCTCAAAGATAGATAAAGGAAGCATTCAGGAGAAGGTTTTTTCAATTGTTAAAGAGGCTATTGCTAAAGGTAAGAGTTTTGAAGATGTTAAAGATATGATAACAAAAATTAAAGAGTATATAGCTTGAAAAAATGAATATTAATCATCATCAACAATATTTATAAATATCCCTTCTTTTAATAAAATATGTCAAAAGAGGTTAGGGTATGCTTATCATTAATCCAGATTGCACTAATGCTCCTCTCAGTAGTATCTTTCTCTGCCATACTTAACAGTGGGGTGGTTAGTGGGCAAGGAGGAGTAGATGAAGATGCGTTAGATGACTTTTTCCCTAATAAAGATGATTATTTTAGTGATGAGGGAAATCTTGATGATAAAGATGAAGGCCCAGGCAACCTCGGCAACACCAACCAACCAACATCCACGCTCGGACTGGAAGAAAGGTTATTCTATTTTGCAGAAGATGTGAAAGATGGTGAGTATGGGTCTTTTTGGAGTCTCACAATAGGCGGCGGGACTGCTTTGGATGCGGTGGCATCAGCAGCATCATACGCAGCAGCTGCATATGCAAGCATAAAACTCTTCACAGAAATATTCGGAATTGAAGGAAAAAAAGCAAGAAACATTGAGAGGGCAGCAGTAATAGGTGTTGGAACATAAACAACAAACAATTTATAAACAAATCCTTCTTTTATAGATTATGAAAAAGCCGATAAAGAAAAACAAAGAGAAGAAACCAAATAAAGAGCTGAAAGAGATAATAGAAAAGATTGTCCCTGTGTTAAAGAGACATGGTGTTAAAAGAGCAGGGATTTTCGGAAGTTTTGCGAGAGGTGAAGGCACTAAGGATAGTGATATTGATATACTTATAGAGTTTGATGGAAGCCTGCTTGACATGGTTGGACTGGAAATGGAACTTGAAGAGGTTTTAGGAAGAAAAATTGATATGGTGAGTTATAAAGGTATAAGTCCGTATTTAAAAAAACCTATCCTTAAGGATGAGTTAAGAGTGATATGATGACACATAAAGATGTTCCATACTTAAACCATATTCTCGATGCAATTAATGATATAGAGAGTTCTGTAAAAAATATTACAAAAAGAGAGTTTATGAAAAACAAAGACATTAAGGATGCAAATGTCAGAAGGCTGGAGATCATAGGAGAGGCTGTTAAAAACATATCTGAAACCTTAAAAAAGAAATACCCCGATATTAAATGGAAACAGATTGCAGGAATGAGAGACAAACTTATTCATCATTACTTTGGAGTTGATTTTGAGGCTGTCTGGAAAGTTATCAAAAAAGACATTCCAGAGCTGAAGAAAAAGATAACTCTTATTGCAGAGTCATTGCAAGGGGAAGAGGGTTCTTGACTATGCAACAACTCACCAATAGTAACAAAACCAAAACATTTATAAACTCCAGACATCTTATTATAGCAACACTTAACAGCAGCGAAACATCTCAAGCAGTAATGGCGACAGACAAATAATTTATAAATAAAACATGCTTACTAAAATAAAGGAGTTAAAA
>WAQV01000014.1 GCA_015520065.1 Candidatus Pacearchaeota archaeon
CATTCCAGATAGAGATGAGTAAGCTTCTCTCTTTCCTTTAATTTAACTTCTTCACAATCTCTCTTATATCATCGCTTCTGATTCTCACTCCTTTGTATCTCTTTTCAAGTATTTTTGCAATATAGGTTTTTCCTGCTCCTGGAATTCCTGAAAAGCAAATGACTGCTTTTTTGTTGTTTGAGATGTTTTTATTTTTTAAATGCTTAAGATGTTCTTTATAAATTCTTCCAATGCTTTGCGTTTCTGAGAATTCTTTTTGAGAACCTATAGAAACAGCTGAGAATTTTTTAGAATAGCATGACTTTCCAACCATTATAAAAATAAGAAATTAAGACTTAAAAATTATTTTTGTTAACCATAAATGGCTCGATTTTTCACATCTCTCAAGGTTTTATAAACGCTTATTAGCTTCTCGTTTAACCATGCTTTTGAAGTTTTATCTGAGAAAAAGTCATCTAAAATGAGTGTTGAAGACTCAATAATTCTAAGGTACTTGCAAAACTCCTCATTCATCTGGTCATAATGAGTGTAAAAAACATCTCCATTCTGCCATACCTTCCTTTCAGGTAGGATTTTAAGCTTTCTTTCTCTGTATGGAGCTAAAGATAAAATTCCTTTAACTGCAAAAAATTCATAGCCAAGCTCCTCAGCAGCAGTTTTAGTGTTATTGTCAAACATGTGGTTAGGAGGGCAATAAATTAAAGGAGAGACTTTCAATTTGTCTTCAATTACTTCTTTCCCTTTTTTCATAAATTCAATCTGTTCCTCTACTGATTTTTCCTTCTTGTAAAAGCATGAATTCTCGTGCCAGAGGTCTCTCTTAAATTCTCTTTTCCCACCATCTTTAAACTCTGTTTTAAGGCATTCTGTACAGTAGTGAGCAAATCCTTGCTGTCCAAAAACAACAAAATCTTCTTTCGCAAGCTCTCTCAAAATATCAACAATTCTATCGGGATAATAATAGTCTGAAGGATGGATTCCGTTCTTAAATGACTCATGTTCTGGAAGCAGCAATACAGGAACAACAGAAATCCCGAAAGGCTTTCCAAGCTCTGCTATTTTTTCAAGCCTTCTTCCATTATCATCACAATACTCTAGATGAATATCAAGGAATCTCATCTTAACTCCTCCTCAATTCTGTGTCTCTGTTAAAAAATGAGAAGCCGGGATCAGGGATTATAAATCCTACTGCATTATAGCTTCCAGCCTTCAACACATACTCAACTATAGAAAAGTCATATTCATATATTTTGTACATCTCATCTCCTCTCCTGCATTCTCCTGAGAATAAAGCAGTTCTTGGATTGTTGATAAATCTTTTATAGAAAGACTTCATATCTTCATTTATTTGTACACTAGTTCTGTCTAATACCATAAGCACACTATGGTTGTTTTTGAGATTCCATTCTAAGACTGCATCAAGAAAACTATCAAAAGAAACAACTTCTATTATTGCATTTCTTCTTTTTCTTAAGATTGAGTAATTCTCTAAATCGTATCCGAGAGGCTTCAGCATCTCTTTGGTCAGTGCTGAAGGTGCATCAGTAACTAAGTTAAACTTCATAAAAAACGACTAGTAGGTTGATTTTTAAACTTTATGAAAGATACAAATATATATAAAACTACAAGCGAGTGCAAACAAGAAGAACAAAATCACCCGAAATAACCTCTGCCGTTAGTTTCAAACTTTGCATCCCAGTTGTTTTTCACCTTTTCAAGAATCTCTGACAAATCTTTCTTTATCTCCTGCCATATTTCATATGAATTCCTAATAAACTCTGCTTCTTTTTCCTCAGAAAAATTCAAGTCAGCTTCAATTATCTCAACCTCTATTTTTGCTAGCTTCTTATATATTTCAGCAAGCTTCTTCTTTTCCTCACTGCCTAAAACCCTTATAAAAGAAAACACAAACATAGGAGCATTTGCAGGATTCAAGAGAGTTTCTGCAAATCTCAGATATCCTGAAAACTTGTCTGCCATAAACCTTCTTATCTCCCTTATAAGAAAATCAGTCTCCATATCCATCACTCTCTCAATATGGAAATCTTCGTTAAGCTCATTGAAAGAGGGAAGAGAGTACTTTTTCTGCAGTTTTGCGTACTCTTTTTTAAGTCTGTCAAGGGATGTCTCACTAACACTGCATTTGGATTTTTTTCCTTTGTTTGAGGTTTTTGCAGTTTTTGCCATTCTTCAAATTAAGAAGTTGATTTTATAAATTTGTTGGAAAGCTTCGGGCGGGATTCGAACCCGCGACCCCCACCTTACCGGAGTGGTGCTCTTCCAACTGAGCTACCGAAGCATTATTAAGAAATTCAAATCAGCGCTATTTAAAAACCTGTCCGCTGTTCTCTGGAAGATAGAAAATCTGCAGAACAAGAACTATTTTCCAAAATACCTTAAAATAGCTAAAACAAGCCAGGCAATTAAAAAAGCGAGTAATGCAAAACCGCTCAAGAAAGAGATTATCCAGAATAGGTTGCTATAAAACTCTTCTGAGGAAACGCTGTATAATACCATAGAGATTACAAATATCACTGCAAAAATTATAATCTCTCTTACAGCAGTATAGGACTTCGCCTTAATTTTTCTCTCAGAAAAAGGAAGCTTCTTCACCTCTGCAACAGCTGGTTTCTCTGTTTTTTTAGCAATCCTTATTTTACCTCTAACAGACTTCTTTTTTGATGATGACTTTTTCTTTAGTGACCTTGATGCAGTCCTCTTGGTTGCCATATTAACACTTCGTTTGCAAAGTTTTTAAGTATTTCTGTTACTCTCAAGGAGACCATTCCTGTCTTACAACATTTCCTGTCAGGAGTCTAACATTAGAATAAACTTTTCCAATCCAGTCCTTATACATTGAAAGGAATAATGAAAAATCGTCTTTGCCATAAACATGCAATTCATTATTGTTTATAATTAAAAGTCCTCCAAGAACAAGCAAGAAGAGAATAATCAGCAAAAATCTCATTTTTCATTGAGAGTTTCTTCAGCATATTTTGATTCGTTAATTCCCCAGTCCATTTTTACTGCGCTTCCAGTTATTGTTTTCATATTATCAAATACAGAACCAAGCCATAAAAGATAAAGCTTAGTTGCCTTAATTATCCCTGAAGGAGTCTTCAGATCTAAATCCTGTTCCTTAATAACAACACTGAAACTTATGTATGAAAAGAGTATAAGAACTATTATAAAAATGGCAAATAGCTTATGTTTAAGCCTTTTTATCTCTATCAAAATCCATATTGCGATAATCAGCACAGAGACTACTATAAAAGTCCATCCAAATTCCATTTTTTTAAAAGCCATCTAAAATATAAAAACATTTCTAAGGAATAGGATTAGAAAAATATATAAATGCAAAAAGACCTTAAATATAGTTTTATCATTATAGAATGAATACAAAAACTTGAGAGGAGTTTAAAATGAAACAAGATAAGTTAAAAATTGCAATATTAAGTCCTCCTTCTTTGCCAATCCCTCCTTTTAGAGGATACGGCGGAACTCAAAGAGGAATATATGATTTTCTAAAAGAGATGAATAAAAAAGGTCACAGGCTTCACTTGTTTGCACCAGGAGATAGTGATGTATCTGGACTTGAAAATGTTGTCTTGCATAGCATAATAGATAAGTCTTTATGGATTCCGGATAATAATCTCCCAATTGAAACAAAGCTCGAACAAACAGCTATGCATGATAATTTTTCTATTGAGAGATTATATGAAATAGACGAAAAAGAGGGAATTGATATAATTAACTTACGGAGAGATAATCCTTATCTTATCCAAGAGGTCGTCAAGCAGTTTGGGTCTGAAAGAGTTGTTTACAGTCTGCACAATCTTAAAAACCCGGAGATAATAGATATGATCAAAGAATTAGGAATAGTAACCATAGCGCACTGCAGAAATCATAAAGAGCAACATGAGAATCTCCCAAATATAAGAGTGATTGTATATGGAATAGACACTCATGCATATCCTTTCTCAAAAGAAATACTCTCTCAAACAGAAGAGGATCCTCAGTTAGATATTTTAAGGCATCTTAAAGACAGAAATAAAGATTATCTAATAACTCTTGGGAACATTTGCAAGGAAAAGGGGCAAAAAACAAGCATTAGGCTGGCAATTGAATCAGGAAATGCTCTGATAATTGCAGGAGAGCCTCAGGCAAGAACAAGCAATGAGAAAATATTATATTTTGAAAATGAGGTCAAACCATATATTGACAATGAAAATATATTTTATTTTGGAAATGCTAACGAGGAACAAAAAAAGCTTCTATTGAAGTATGCAAAAGGTTTTTTGTTCCCTTCAGGCTATGAAGATAGAAGGTGGGAGGAACCTTTCGGAAGAGCTCCTGTAGAAGCAATGGCTTGCGGCACGCCTGTCGTAGCATATAGGAAAGGTTCAATGAAAGAACTGATTTTTGACTCTTTTAATGGATATTTGTTTGACAGCTTCTCTGAAGCTGTAAAAAAGATTCATAGTTTAGACAGGATTAAACGTGAATACTGCAGGCATGTTGCAGAAACTAAATTTGATTGCAGAAGAGTTGCTTCTGAATATGAAGAGCTTTTTTATTCAATAAAAGAAAAATTAAAAGCTTAGGGATGAGCCTGCTCGGATTTGAACCGAGGACCTCTGCCTTTCTGCAAAGCAGATTATATCAGAGCAGCGCTCTAACCAGGCTGAGCTACAGGCTCATTCTTATATTTAAGGGATTTTAAGAGATTTATAAACTTTTATGCTGCAAAGAAACCTTATCTTTTGCCTTTCACTTCCCTAAGAATAACTTCTTCAAACACTGGCTTTTCTTCCTGATAGAAAATACCTACTGGGATTCTTGTTTTTTCAGAGATTGTGTTGTAATCGAACTCTTCTGCTTTTTTCATTGCTTCTTTAATATTTGTTTTATCATGCCCTGCTTTTTCAAGAGAGTAAATTCTATCTCTGTATCCTGTATCTGGGTGAAAAATTATGCATGGCTGCAATACCTCAATAAAAGAAAACCCTTTGTGTTTAACAGCTTCTTTCAGTATGTTCTCAATTTCCTTAACATCAGCAAACACTCTTGCAACAAAGCCTGCTCCAAGGGAAAGCATTAGTTTTATAGGGTTTATAGGATGCACTTTTACTCCATAAGGCGTTGTCTTGTCTTTAAATCCTTCCTCAGTTGTAGGGGTTGGCTGGCCAACAGTAAGCGCAAACACCTGATTGTTATGAACAATATAATTAATATCTGAGTTATATCTTGCTGCATGAATTAAATGTTCTATGCCTTCTGCATAAGCATCTCCGTCTCCTGAAAAACCAAAGACAGTCAGTTTAGGGTTGCCAAGCTTTATTCCTAAACATGTAGGCAAAACCCTTCCATGCAGAGTATTAAGCCCGTTTAGATTTACATAATCGTAAATTTTTGCATGACAGCCAATTCCTGAAACCATTGCAAAATCTTCTCTTTTCTTGCCTTTTGCTATCTCTTTTTCAAGGAAATTTTTAAACCCTGCAAGTATCTGAAAGTTAAAGCATCCCGGACACCATGTCGGCTTTGTGCCCGTATTAATGCTCTCGCTCTTTATTGCACTTTCTTTTTTCATCATTTCAGCCTAAACCTCTTTTTTATTTCTCTATCAAGCTCGTCAGACAAAAACGGCCTGCCATCATATCTTAAAATCTTATCCTCTATAAAGATTCCTGTTTTTTCCCTTATCAAAGCGCCTAACTGGCCAGTAGAGTTATTCTCAATAAGAACAACTTTCTCTGCTTTTTCCAGCTCTCTCTTAATTTCTAAAGGAAACGGCTCGATGTATAAAATCTGGATAAACTTGACATCGACATCTTTAATAGAGTCAATAATTGCTCCTTTTGTTGAGCCCCAGCTTACAATTACATTCCTTGAAGTTTTCTTCCCATAAATTTTGTACCTGTTAAATTTTTTTGATTCTTTTTCAATATCTTTTGCTTTTTTAAGCCGTTTTTCCACATTTTTCTTAATGATTTCTGCATCTTCTGTTGCAGAGCCTGTTGCAGGATTTTTCTCATAACTGTTATACCTTCCCAAAGTTGCAAGTTTTTTTGATGTAGTTATTGTTGGCTTCTCAGATAGAGTATAAAAACTCTCAGCAAGATGTTTGTCACTTATAACAATTGCTGGAATCTTGAATTTTTGCGAAAAATAAAACGCCTGGCTTGTCAACTCCTCTGCCTCTAAAGGGTCTCCTGGAGCCAAAACAACTCTTGGAAACTCCCCATGACCTCCATAAAGGGCAATATTCAAGTCTCCTTGTCCTGTATAAGTAGGAACCCCTGTTGCAGGCCCCGGCCTCTGGGCAAGATATATTACAAGAGGTACTTCAGCCATTCCTGCAAGACTTAATGCCTCTGTCATTAAGTCAAAGCCTCCTCCGCTTGTTCCACACATTGATTTTGCTCCAGTAAGAGCAGACCCTATTGCGGCATTAATAACTGCAATCTCGTTTTCAAGCTCAACCACAACAAAATCTCCAGTAAGCTGTCTTTGAGCAAGCTCTGTCAATACTGGAGTTGCTGGAGTCATAGGATATGCATAATAAATATCAACTCCTGCCTTTATTGCTCCATTAGCAATTCCTTGAGTGCCGTTAATAAAATTCAAACTCTTTGCATTTTTTGCACTAACTTTCAGCATTGAATTGATTTTAATTTTTTCTTCAGCCTCTGAATAACCTAACTTTGCCTCTTTCATATTTTCTTCAAACCTTTTTTTCAACTTTCTCAGTTCATACTCCAGCTCCTTAAATTCAAGCCCTAAAATCTTAAACAGCTTTCCTGCAAAATACATGTTTTTGTGCTGCCCTCTCAGAATTATTCCTGACTTCTTCAGATTTTTTTTATGCAGGTTTTCAGTGTTCTCGTCAAGAGCAACAATAATATCTAGTTCCGAATCATTGCTGTAAACAGGTCTGTCCGAGAATGTTAAAACATTAAAATTGTGTCCCCCTCTGATTAATGACTGGTAATCTCTTGAACAGAAAACATAATATCCTTTTTTTACAAGAACCTCTCCAAGAATGCTTGCAAGAACATTTGGGCCTTGCCCTGCTTTTCCTCCAAAAAGAATATTCAACCTCATTTTATGGTCAACTAAAATCTAAATTTACGAAGGTTTTTAAATCTGTTTATTTTTGAGGCTTGCTCCAAACCTACAATTTTGAAAAAGTTTATAAAATTCCATTGCCTTGTGTAAATATGTCTTTAAGGAAGATAATTGTTTCTGCAGCTCTTTTTGCAAACACCTTGAATTTCTCAGGATGCTCTTCTGATATGCCTGACTCATACATAATTACTCAGAAAGAGGCAGATAATATTGCAAAATCCTATGTAAAAATATGGGAAAGCATGAATAGCAGTTATATAAATGTCCACTCTCTTTTAAGAGAAGGGAGATACGATGAAGCTGAAAAAGTTTTGGAAATTTACCTTAAACAGCAAATTATAAGCGGAGAGATGTATCTTGACAATGTAAAATCTGTTGACACTCTGTCAAATTCTGTTGTTGATGATATAGAGTTAAGAATTGAGAAAGGAATAAAAAAGATTGGGCTTCATCTGAGCAAAGAAACCCTCTAATATTATACTTCTTCACAGACAATTTTATATATTAAGGCATTTAATCTCTTTTGTTTTAAACTAACTTTAAACAATCAATATTAAAAAATGGTGAAATTTGCTCATATAGCTGATGTTCATTTAGGAGGGTGGAGACAGCAGCCGCTGCAGGAGTTAAACTTTCAGTCCTTCAGAAAAGCAATAGATATCTGTATAAAAGACAAGCTGGATTTTGTTTTAATAGCTGGAGACCTGTTTGACAGCGCTTATCCGCCAATAGATGTCCTTAAAGAAACTTTTGCAGAGTTCAAAAGACTGAAAGATGCAAGAATCCCGTGTTTTATTGTTGCAGGTTCTCATGACTACTCTGTTTCAGGAAAAACCTTTCTGGATGTTCTTGAAAAGACAGGATTCTGCAAAAACGTATTTAATGCTGAAGAAAAAGGCGATAAAATTTTACTCAATCCTGTAATTCACGAAGGTGTTGCAATTTACGGATATCCTGGAAAAAAGTCAGGCTTGGAAGTAGAAGAAATAAAGAATATCAAACTTAATGATACTCCTGGAATGTTCAAAATCTTCATTCTTCATACAACTCTTGACAAAGCTAAAGGCAGTCTTCCTATCGACTCTGTTCCTGCTGACGAACTGCCAAAAGCTGACTATTATGCTCTTGGGCATCTTCATATCGAGTTTAAGTATAAGAATTTCCTCTATCCCGGCCCGATATTTCCAAACAACTTTCAGGAGTTGGAAGACTTAAAGTATGGAAGATTTTATATTATTGATACAGAACTTCCTCCAGAGAGTGCATTAAAAAAAATAGAACTAAAAATTAAAGAAACCTTGCCATTAACATTCAACATTACTAATGCCCTCTCAGCTACAGAAGAAATTATCTCAGAGTTAAATAAGCATGACTTAAATGACAAAATAATTCTTTTAAGAATTAAAGGAGAGATTGAGAACGGAAAAGTTTCTGATATAAAGTTTTCCCAGATAGAGGAGTTTGCAAAGAAAAAAGGTGCTTACTTTCTATTAAGAAACACTCACGACCTAAAAATAAAAGAAGAGGAGGTAGAGATAGAAATTAAAGATGATGCAAACATAGAAGAAGAAAGCATAAAAATTTACTCCTCTCAGAATCCATCTGAATTCAACAAGCTAATACCTCAACTGTTAAATGCCTTGTCAATAGAAAAGCAGGAAGATGAAAAAACAGAGTCATTTAACAGAAGAGTAATAGAGGAAGCAAAAAAAATCCTGAAATTTTAAAATGAGAATAAAAAAAGTAAGACTTACCAATATCAGAAGTTATAAAGAGGCAGAAATAGAATTCCCAGAAGGGTCTACCTTATTGTCCGGAAACATTGGGTCAGGAAAAACGTCTGTTTTGCTTGGCATTGAATTTGCGCTTTTTGGACTGCAGCCAGGACAGAAAGGCGCTTCTCTGCTTAGGAATGATGCTAAGGAAGGAGGAGTTGTAATTGAATTTGAAGTTGATGGAAAAAACATAGTAATTGAGAGAACTCTTAAAAGAGGAAAAAGCGTTTCACAGGATTACTGTTCTATAACAATTGATAATGAAAAAAGAGAAATTTCAGTAACAGAGCTGAAAAATAAAGTTCTGGAACTGCTCGAATATCCAAAGGAACTTTCAAAAAAACAAAACATCTTATACAAATTTACTGTCTATACTCCTCAAGAAGAAATGAAACAGATAATTCTTCAGGACCCTGAAACACGGATAAATACATTAAGATATGTCTTTGGAATTGACAAGTATAAGAGAATTTTAGAGAATGCATTAATTGTCATCTCAAAAATCAGAGAGGAAAAAAAGCTGAAAGAAGGAGCCACTCTTAGCTTAGAACAAGACAAAATGAGCCTTCTTTCAAAAGAGAAAGAGCTTGAATCAAAGTATAAAAATCTCTCTTCTGCTGAGGAGGAGTTTTTATTAAGAAAAAACGAGAAAGATAGAATCCAAAAAGAGAAAGATGAGATTTCCAACAAAATTGAAGAAAAAATGAGGCTGGAACAGGAAATTGAAAAAACAAAAATAATGATTTCTGCAAAAAATGAGTCCACTGTCTCTTATA
>WAQV01000015.1 GCA_015520065.1 Candidatus Pacearchaeota archaeon
AAATCTGTAAATGATGACATTAAACTTTTAGAGAGATGGGGTTTTATTGACCTTATTGAAGAAAAAACAAAAGACAGGACAAGATACAGACCTGAGATAGTTGTGGACACGATCACAATTCATATCAGGATTTAACAGTGTTAGAGTTTTTAATATTAATAATAAACATTAAACGCTATCTCAAAAGTCTTCCCTCCTTTGAAAAAATCCTGTGAAGCACCCTTAAAACTGCTTGAAACACTTCCTTTAACAATTTTTACAAGTTCCTCATCACCAGCAATAATCTCAAACTCATACCCTTTTGCAGGCCATTCATCTCCAACCTTCCAACTCTCGTTTAATATCTCTTCCAGTGTGGAGTTTAAAACACTGCAACTATTTTCCCTAGATAATTCTTTTAGGTCTGCTGCATTAACACAATTCTCTCCTGAATTGCACATAAAAATAAGCTTCTGAACATCTACATAGCCCTGATTATCTTTGCAGTCAGTAGTGTATTGCAACATTGCCTGAATGAAACTCTCAACCTCATAACTCTCTACATTTTCTTTGCCTTTTTCATCTCTCAATGAAAAACCTATAAAGATAAGCAGAATTACTGATACAAGCACAACTATTAATGCAAATCCTATCATCTCTTCTTGAGCTTTTTTACCAAGCTTCTTCCTTCTCAATCTTTCTAAAACATTTTTATCTTTCATTTTTCTGAGTAAGCAACCATTATTTTCCCAATCTCGCATTTATCATAAACTCTTCCTTCAAATGACTCTTTTCTGCATAATGCAACAAAATTTGAGTATTCAGAGGTAATGTTCTGAGGCCTTAAACGGATAATATTGCAGTCAGGATAATTCCCTAAAGTGCAGAGTTTGTCTCTGGAAGAAACAGGAAATATCTTTCTTATCTCTATATTTGAAACCTTCCAGAAACCATTGTACTTAACAATATTCTTTTTCAGCATCATAACCTTGTCAGTATCAATGCAGTTCAGTTTTCTTGTTCCAAAACTCTCTCCGCAAGAGAATTCAGGAGAATTTGCAATCCTTGTTACAAGCAATAATGCGTTTTCTTCTGCAACCTCTGCAGCAGACTCTTTAAGTCCTGACAGCTTAATAGCAATAATGAACATTCCTACTAGTGCAAAAAATATCGTAAGTGCCATTAGCATAAAAGCCATTTGCTGTATCTTAAGCTGGGCTTTTTTTAATCTTTTTGACAACGCCATCTTACCATAGTTTGCAGCTTGCAACATCATTTTTTGATTTAATTTCATCTGCAATATTTCTTAAAGATGCAAGATTTCCTGAACTATCTAAGTTTAAGGCCATCTCTCTTAAACTTAAAAGCTCGTCTTTTAATGCAGAGTGACATCCTTTTCCAGATATAAAGTCAGCCTTGTCAGCATAAATAACTGAAAGCTCTGCAACACGCTTCATTAGCCTTTTTAATTGGCATTCATAAACATCATTGTCAGAGAATATTGCAGCATACATTAGGCTGTCTCCCTCAAAATAAACTGTCTTTCCTCTTTTTTTCACATATTTCGCATTATAATTAACCTCTATATCACATCTTGCAGCAGAAGTCAAGGAAAAACAAACCTTAATGTCAGTTTCTGTGCAGTTTTCATATCTAATATTTTCCTGATTAATAGAGGAAATCTCATCTTCAATCTCTTCTGGAGCATCTAAAAAGCAATACTTCTTGTCAGATGATGTAAGATAGATTAAATCTGCAACTTTAAACGGAAATTCAAATGGCTTTGAAAAAAGGTAAAACTTTTTTCCAAATACATATTTGTCAGAGAAGATGTACTTGTTCTGAAAAGATACATCTATTTCAGTATCAGACCATTTGTCAAAGTTTTTCTGCGATAGCTTAATTATCTGTTTTCCAAAAACTCCGTAACTCTCGCAGCCGTTATATATTCTGCTTTCCACTGGCATCACAAAATAAGTGCTTTTTGCTGTTTCAAATCCAGTCTCAAGAGGATTTGTAAGTATCCCAATCTCTTTTGCACCTTTTGCGCTTATTTCTGTTTGCTGGGTTTTTATGAATTTTGAAGCTATAAATACTGTCAGAAAAAGTATGAAAGCTCCTACAATTATAGCAAAAAGCCAGGCAAAAGACACCTGCAAAAATCCTCTTTTTTTCATTAAGCAATTTACTAATGAAGAATTAATAAAAGTTGTGCTTTAACAAATGGAATCTCAGACTATTTTCTAATAGCAAAGTTTAAATACTTTCTTTCTTTTTTAAAAATATAAAAAGAGGTCAAAATGTCAAAGAAGATAGGATATCTCGCAATATTTTTAGTCTTATTAATTGGCTTATTGAGTATGAATATTGTTTTGTCTCAGGAAAACACTGATGATTCTTCTGATACATCTGACAGCGTTTCTGATGCATCAGGTGACAGCTCTTCTGATAGTGCAGAGAGTTCTGCAGCAGAAGAATCTGAAGAAGGTGTTGAGGATGAGATTGGTTCTGGAGAAGTAGAGATTATTGAAGAAGATGAAGTTAGTCAGGAGATTGAAGATGCAGAAGAGGCGTCAGAGATAACAAAAACAACTGAAGAAGAAAAGAAAGCAATATTCAGGCTTACAAAGGTAACCACAGGAAGAGGTTTTGTAATGAAAGATGATGAATCAGATGCGCAGTTTTTCAGAGGCACATGGATAGTTAGAAGAATTATTGAGAAGCCTTTAATTCCTGAAGATTTAGCAGAGATTAAAGGAAACGCAATAAAGAGCAAAAGATTCGGATTTATTGTCATAGGCACTGGAAAAGAGAAAGAAAAATTCGGGATAAGAATTAAGAATTTCAGCGAGGATAAAGTATTATTTGATTTAATCGACAAGAATGGAAACCTTGCTGGCTCTATGGAGATAACTCCTAAAAGATATGAGAAGATAACTTTGTGGTTCGGAAACATAAACCTTGATTCAGGTAATTATGCAGGAAAATGGCTTGTTACAGCTGTTTCAAAAACAATAATCCTCAAGCCAAGAATTGAGAGACCTCCGATATGGAATATTTTTGCTTTCAAACAAAGAAGAGAAGCAGCTTTAAAAGAGAAGCTGCAAGAAAAACTTTTTGAGAGAGAAGGGTTAGGGGCTTTTGTTAAGGCTCATAAAAAAGAGCTTAGAGATTTGAAAAACTTAAGCAAAGAAAAAAGAAAGATTCAGATTGAGAGAAGAATGAAAAGAATAAGAGAGGCAGAAGATATCAGGGAAGAGGCTTTAAGAATAAAACAAAGGGCTATGAGAGAGTTAGAAGAAGATTTAGAGGTTAAAGAAAGAGTAGTATCTTCTATAAAGGAAAGAGTAAAACAATCTTAAATGCAATTATTTTTTCTTAACAAAAAGTAAGTCAAAGAGGTTATAAACAGCTTTTCACCTTCAGGAGGACCTTCTACATAATCCAGCTCTGCAATCTCGTATATTTTTCTATCATAAGCCATATCTATAACTATCTTATATAAGTCATTGTAATTATAATTTAATCTTTCTTCTGCAATATCAAGAATTCTCTCTCTTTCTAGAATAGACATCCTTTTGATTTCATCTCTCATCACTCTTGCTATCTCCCAGTATTCATCATGGTTAATCCCTATCTTAAATGCAGATAGAGGTATTGAATCATCCATCTTTTTAGCTTCACTTTATATTATTAAAAGATTTATGTAGGACATCTACTCTATTATCTCTCCCCAACCTATTAATCTCCAATGGCCTCCTATATTTCTGGCTATGCTGACATTTTCTCCTTTAAGTGCAACAACAGGGATGTTTAAAACAAGCTCTATCTCTTTTCCGTCTTTGCTTATTCTCTCTATAGTTCCTATTGTGATTGTAGTGTTCACATTAAGCATAAGCATTTCTTTTGTTTTTAATGGCTCGACTTTCTGATGGCCCTCAATTCCAAGAACCTCTTCAAAGAGGTTTACTGTTATTCTCAGATTATAGGTTATGTCTGGCAGGGAATCTTTTGTTGAGACAATGCAACCTGTAAGAGAGTCTGTTTTTGTAAGAAAAGGGTCTAAATTAGTCTCAATTGAGATGCTCGCACCTGGCAATACCTCTTCCACAGAGTCAGTCCCTTTATGAAGAGAGACTATCTTTGTCGTTAGTGTTTGATAAGAAAGCTTATTTGCCTTTTTTACACTTAAACCAGGTTTTATCTCTATCTCATCTCCTACTTTGAGTTTTCCTTTTTTAAGTATTCCTCCTAATACTCCTCCTTTCAGTTCTTCGATAGGTGTTCCTGGTTTGTTAATGTCAAAACTTCTAGCCACGAGAAATATCGGCGGCTGGCTTAAGTCTTTTTTCGGAGCTTCAATCCTGCATAAGTATTCAAAAATCTTATCAATATTAACTCCTTGTTGCGCTGATACCGGAATTATTGGAGCATCTTCAGCAAAGCTTCCTTTTAGAAACTCTCTGATTTCTTGGTAATTTTTTATTGCTTCTTCTTTGCTTATGAGGTCTATTTTATTCTGAACTACAATTATGTTCTTTATCTTTTTTGCCTGAAGAGCCATAAAATGCTCTCTTGTTTGAGGCTTTATACCTTCGTTTGCAGCAATTACCAAAATTGCAGCATCAATTATTGCTGCTCCTGAAAGCATTGTTGCCATTAGCATTTCGTGTCCCGGAGCATCTATAAAACTGACATATCTTACAGGAATGCAGTCTTTCTCTTCTGGCTTATTAACATATCTATTCCCGCATTTGTAGATTATTGTATCAGCATATCCGAGTTTTATCGTAATTCCTCTTTTAAGTTCTTCTGAGTGAGTGTCTGTGAATTTTCCTGTAAGTTTGCTAAGAAGAGTTGTCTTTCCGTGGTCTATATGCCCTACAACCCCCACATTCAGTTCTGGAATCTCTTTGTCAACCATGTAAATTCTAAAAAAAGTCTGTTAAAAAATGTTTGGGTTTTCTTTACGTTTAAGTTGCCTTTAAATTCAGAATTATTTTTCACATTTCTCTGCAGAAACAATGTATCCGTCGGATACTTTAACTCTATAATTTTCTCCAATTTTCAATCCAAACTTTTCAATATCATCTGCCCATACTCTGTAGTCAGGATCTCTCAGAGAGTTCACTCTTTCTTTAAGAGTTTCCTTATCAAATACTAAAATATATCCTTCTCCTCTCTCAACATGGTAACCCTGAAATGTTTCGCAATCTATTGTGTATGTTTTAGGATTCCTGTTTAAAAAAGAACTAACTCCTTGACCTATCATGACTGCTGCTATTGGTGCAATAAGCGCTCCAGTTACAAGCTTTTTAAGAGACCTTCTCCTATCAGTTACTCTCGGGCCTTCGTATCTTGAATGCTTCATATCTTTTCCGATTGTCATTTTTCTTTTTTGGTTTTAGAATGTTTTTAGTATGACATTTCCAGTAATTCTCTATTTATAAATCTTTCGATTATGTCACTACCAATTAGGTGTGACATTATATTTCAGAAGCATTTAGAGTTTTGTTATGAGAATCTCTATTAATGATGAATATAAGAGAAATCTTCTTTGCTGGAGTAAAAAATTCAATAAGCACTGGAAGGCATGCAGAGAAATACTGCAGTGAGGCTTTTAGTAGCTCTATGCTGAATCCGTCGCCCTTGCGGGCTTCGGACTTACACAAGAGCTCTATCAACGTCGTCTTCTACGACGGCCTTCGTTGTCTCGTTTTGCGGGTGGCTTCGAGCTTAGATGCGTTCAGCTCTTATCCACATAGTGCGTAGCTATGCGGCCTGCCAAGTGACAACCGCTCACCAGAGGCACCCAACCCCCGTTCCTCTCGTACTAGAGGGTTGTTCCACTCAGACAACAACACGCCTAGTAGATATCATACAAACTGTCTCGCGACGTTCTTAACCCAGCTAACGATCCCTTTTAATGCGTGAACTCCGACACCCTTGCACGCTTCTGCACGCGCAGGATAGGAAGAGCCGACAGCGATGTACCAAACCGCTCCGTCAATATGGACTATCGGGAGCGACCAGCCTGTTATCCTTGGGGTAACTTTTCTATCAGACACGGCTCCTATTAAAAGAGCACGTGGGTTCACTAGGCCCGGCTTTCGCCCCTGCATTCCTTGCTGTTCGGAATACAGTCAGACAAGCTTTTGCCCTCGCACTCAACTCCGGATTCCCAAGCCGGATGAGCTTGTCTTTGGGTCCTACCGATATCTTTTCGGCAGGGCACCGCCCCAGTCAAACTGCCCGCCTGCTGCTGTCCTCATAAAGAGTGAGTGATTTTAAGAAAAATGGGTAGTATTACACTGTCGCTCCACCAGGACCGAAATCCTGGCTTCGACGCTCCTACCTATTCTATGCATTTCTCTCAAAATCACAACAACAAGTTGCAGTAAAGTTCCACAAGGTCTTCGCTTCCCACTAGGCGTCCGTGGCATTTTCACCACGAAGTATTTTCAGAAGGCCCCGACTAGGGACAGTGACAACCTCGTTAAACCATTCATGCACGTCGCCATTCAGACGACAAGGCATTACGCTACCTTAAGAGGGTCATAGTTACCCCCGCCGTTTGATGGGCCTTAGCTCCCTTGGAAAGGAGTTTCAGACACCACCACTGGGCAGGTCTCACCACGTATACAAGTCCTTTCGGATTAGCACGTGGCTACGTTTTTGGTAAACAGTCGGGCCGTCCTTGTCACTGAGATCTATCAATGCACCTTACTTCTTTCGAAACAAGGCACAAAGATAGACACCCCTTCAGCCGAAGCTACAGGGCTAACTTGCCGAATTCCCTTAGTCGGTTTCGCCTTACATGTCTTGGCCTTCTCAGCCAGGGCACCAGTGCCGGTTGTGGGTACAGCTAGCTGAGCCCGTTTAACAGCATAACTTTTCACTGGCTCCTGGAATCAGCGATTTTGTCTGACAGATTCACAGGGATCTTAGCATTACGCTCCTCCTGTTTCTCTGCCAGAACATCCTTCCGGATGCTCGCCTATCCTGAAGCGAATTATGCTGTGTAAGACTCAGCCAGTACAGGAATATTAACCTGTTTCCCATCGTTGTACTCGGTTAGGGTACAACTTAGGTGCTGACTAACCCTTGGCTAACGTATATTGCCAAGGAAACCTTGCCCTTTCGACATTTTCCATTCTCAGGAAAATCACATCCTACTATTGCCAGGATTCTCATTGCTTTCCGCTCCAGCCTTCCTTTCGGAAAACCTTCTGCGCAGAAAGCACGCCTGCTTACCAGAATCTTCCCTTACAGGAAGACCTCCGGAGTATCGGTATCATGCTTAGCCCCGTCCATTTTCCTCGCCCGGAATCTCGATGGGTGAGCTGTTACGCTTTCTTTAAATGATAGCTGCTTCTAAGCTTACATCCCCAGTGTCTCAGATTCCAGACAGAGTTTGATGCACTTAGCATGAATTTTGGGACCTTAACTCCGGTCTCCGTTGTTCCGGTCTCGGAACAGTATCTTACATACTGCCCCTGTTTCCTGTCTTAAGCAGTTAGCAGCTTCTGAGTTGGAAAGAACTCCGTAGGCATTAGCCCCTGCAAGTTCCATCCGTCCTTTACACCGCTAACAAGCCATGAGACAGGACTATACGGCGGCATATTTCAGCAGGAACCAGCCATCGCCAGATTAGATAGGCTTTTCACCCCTATTCACAGGTCATCCGACCACATGCCCGTAGGACCGGTTCGGACCTCCATCCTCCTTTCGGAAGACTTCATCCTGCCCATGAATAGATCATCTGGCTTCAGGTCTTGCCCGTGTGACTAACGCCCTTTCAGACTTGCTTTCGCTTCGGTTACCCTTCAGAGAAGGTTAGCCTCGCCACACAAGCAAACTCCCTGGCCCGTTCTTCGAAACGTACGTTACAAGCCTACGCTGTTTAATACAGCGTCGACCAGTAACAACCTGTAGCTGCCAGGTTTCAAGTCTTTTCACTCCCTGTCACGGGAACTTTTCAGCTTTCCCTCGCGGTACTAGTGCGCTATCGGACTTTGGTTTTATTTAGGGTTGGCAGTTAATCCTGCCATATTCAGACCCCCAATCCAGGAGGCCCTACTCTTTCGAGCACCCGCCATAGCACATTCGTCTACGGGACTATCACCCTCTAAGGTCTCCCTTTCCAGGGAAGTTTGACTCTGTGCCGTAGGTTGAGTGCTCACCACATCTCCAGTGGTGTTTCCACCACAGGATTCGGTTTGCCCTCTTCCCTTTTCGCTCTCTGCTAATAAGGGAATCACTATTGTTTTCTTTTCCTGCCGGTACTAAGATGTTTCAATTCCCGGCGTTCCTCTCCTCATCTGAAAATCAGACGAGGATTATTCGGAGATCCTAGGATCAAAGCCTGCATGCGACTCCCCTAGGCTTATCGCAGCTTGCCACGTCCTTCATCAGAAACCAAAACCAAGCTATCCACCTGACAGCATAAATAGCAGTATCTCTGCTGTTGCTGAGCAGACCTTCCAGTGCTTATTTCATTGAATATGACAAGATGACAATATTTTCTGCCATCCTGTTAATATTCTCATTAAGATCCCATAACAAATGTTATGGAACCTTCTCAGCTGTTGAGCATAAATTGAAAGAATGGACCCGCCGCGAGTCGAACGCGGATCTCCTCGGTGCAAACGAGGTATCTTAGCCGTTGGACAACGGGCCCTTTTTGTCCTAATATTATGACCCGCTCTGGCTTTTTAAGGTTTTTTCTCTTTTATACTATTCTTATTTTTTGTTAAAAAAAGATGCATGTAGAAACACCGAGTTGTCATTGTTCTTTTTAATAGTATAGGAGGTGATCCAACTGCAGGTTCCCCTACAGTTACCTTGTGACGACTTAACCTACCTCGTCACGCCAAGGTTCTCCCCCGAAGGGTTTCACCATAACGCAACTCGGTTGGTTTGACGGGCAGTGAGTGCAAGAGACAGTGACGTATTCACCGGGCGTTGCTAACACCCGATTACTACGGATTCCAGCGTCACGAGGCTGAGTTGCAAGCCTCGATCTGGACTGAGACGGACTTTAAGGGATTAGCTTCTCCTCTCGGAGTTGCATCCCATTGTATCCGCCATTGACGCGCGCGTGTCGCCCAGGGTATTCAGGCTGTACTCACCTAACGTAGCCCACACTTTCATCCCTGTTACCAGGGCAATCTCCCTATTGTACACGTAGTAAATAGGGATGTGGGTCTTGCCTGTTACCTGATTTAACAGGTCACCTCACGGCACAGGCTGACGTCGGCCATGCAGCTCCTCTCAGCGTGTCAGGTAAGCCCTTCAGACTGACCTTCATTCTGCTGTCGATCCTGGTGAGGTTCACGGTGTAGAATCTAATTGAACCGCACGCGTCACCCGTTGTAGTGTCTCCCCGCCTATTCCTTTAAGTTTCGGCCTTGCGACTATACTTCCCAGGTAGCGCACTCTTCGGCTTCCCTGCAGCACCAATGCCTCTCGAGGAGGCACTGATGTTTAGTGCGCAGTGTTTACTGCTAGGACTACACGGGTATCTAATCCGTTTTGCGCCCCTAGCCTTCATCCCTCACTGTCAGAACCGTTCTGGTAGGATGCCTTCGCTATTGTGAGTCCGTCCAAGATTAACGCATTTTACCGCTACTTTGGACGTACTTCCTACCTCTCCCGGTCTCTAGCTCTGCAGTACCTCTTGCCCGCCCGACACTTAAGATGCCGGATTTCACAAGAGACTTACAGAGCAAGCTACGGATGTTTTAGACCCAATAATGATGGCTGCGACTTGGACCGCTAGTATTACCGCGGCGGCTGGCACTAGTCTTGCCCAGTCCTTATTCGCCGAACTTTTTACATTCGGCAAAAGTCCTTCAATAGAAGGACACTCTGGCTCAAACTGTCACGCTTGCGCGCATTGCAGATTATTCCTGACTGCTGCACCCCGTAGGGCTGGGAATAGTGTCTCAGATTCCCTCTCAGGGCCCCTCCGCTAAGAGCCCTTACGGATCAGAGGCTTGGTGGGCCGTTACCCCGCCAACAACCTAATCCGCCGCAGCCCCATCCTTAGGCTCGAGTTTGAGAGATAAACCGTTCCAGGGTATATCTCCTATCAGGTATTAGCCTCAGTTTCCCGAGGTTATCCCTGACCTAAGGGTAGGTTAGCTACGTGTTACTGAGCAGTTCGCCTTCCCCTAATTCCGAAGAACCAGGGAAATGACTTGCATGTCTTAGTGCAAACCAGAGAGCCGCAGCCGCCAGCAGGATCAACTGGATTTAAACAATATCATCATTCCCATAAGGGAATTCTATTGCGCAATTTGCCTTTAATCAGGCAAATCACTTCACCCATCTCCTAACTATTGGCTTGCAGAACTACAACTTGGCGTCTCTACATGCATCATACTTTAATAAAATATGTATTAAAGTACTCATCTTAATTGATAGCTAATTCAAAAAAATTAGTCTTTATAAATCTTTCGTCAAAATTTAGAGATTTTGTCGTCGGAAATTATTATTTTTGTTTAGCATAATAGAAGTGAGAAACCTACACAGAAACATTTAAATATAATTATACATTATACATTATATGAGAATTATAACAAAACCGAGAAGGTGGGGAAACTCTTTAGGCATAATTATACCAAAAAAGATTGCTGAGAAAGAGAATATTACTACAGAGGCAGAAGTTTGCATTGAAATTAAAAAAGAAAATCCTCTAAAAAGAGTTTGCGGAATTTTAAAAGATTCAGGAATGGATGCACAAAAGATTAAAAACGAATTAAGAAATAAGGAAAGAGTTGCAGAAAAAAGAAAATGGAGAAAACTAAGTATTTCTTAGACAGTTACGCATTAATTGAGATAATGAAAGATAATAAAAATTTTAAGAGATTTCTGGATTTTCCTACTTTTACAGGAATTATGAATCTTTTAGAATTGCATTACATACTCAATAGAGAAATTAGCTCAGAGAAAGCAGACAGCATAATTGAAAAATTAAAGAGTTTGGTTATTCAAACAGAGATTAGAGATATTAAAACAGCATCAAGATTTAAGACTAAACACTCTTCAAAAAAATTCAGTTATATTGATTGTTTAGGTTATGCTATGGCAATTAACAGAAATATGAAATTTCTTACAGGAGATAATGAGTTCAAAGGAATTAAAGGTGTAGAATTTATTAAATAAAAAATAAAAATAAATTTACTGAAGGAATGTTAAGAAGGCTTATTTTTTCTTCTTTGTTTTTTTCTTTGCCTTCTTTCCAGCTTTTTTCTTTGCTGTTTTCTTTTTAGATGTCTTCTTTTTTGTCTTGCATCTAGGCATTTTTCACCTCCTTTTTATTTAACTCTTTTTTATGAGTGCTTGAAGAGTTGCTGCACTTATCAGTGTTACAAGCTATATGCTGCATCCACTCAGTTCTGAGAGTCTCTCAAATGTCTGAACTTGCTCATACATTTTTCCATTAATCTCCCATGTAGGAGTTATCTTAATTCCTTTTTCATCGCATAACTGTTCGTTTTCCGAACATCTTATATAATTAAGATATTTTTTTGATTTCCCAAAATAACCTAGCTGCTTCATAGTGTATGAACAAAAATCATTTCCATAAACTGTAACTCCTTTTTCAGAAAGGCATTTGGCAAAGCTGTCATACTTTCCTGGCTTTTTGTAGTAAGAATAAATTGTCAATATTGAGAAAATAACTATTAAGGCAAGAAGCAAAAAAACGAGATTTCTTTTTGATATAGCGTTTTTTGATGTTTTTTCTGTAAGAGAGTGTTTTGACTGGTTGTGTTGTCTTAAACTTTCCTCTGAACTGAAACTTTTATTGCAGCTAACGCATTTATACTCTTTCTTCTCTTTCATTCTGTCAACCTGTTACCTTCCGCATCCGCCTCCGCTGTATTGTGCAGGATATGCAGGAACGCTTCTGTAATTTGCAGAACTCTCAGAGCTGCTTAACTGAGTTATTGCAAACAATCCTATCACAAACAGCAGGACAATTATCAGGATTACAATTGCAGTATCCATTTTACCTCCTTTTATGGTTTATAAACAGGTTTTATATTTATATTTGTTTCGTTTATAACTGTTAGACTTTGTTGCACTAGTTAAGAAAACTTTATATATTCTATGAATGTCGGTTTTGCATACAACATTAAATAAAATGAAACATTCTAAGATATTTAGAGGAACTGCATATTGTAAGGATGACCTGAAAAATCCTATAGACATAAATGTAGTGGATTTGCTTACAAGCAGGGCTGAAGGTTGCATACTATCTATTTTTAATGAGAATTTTGATATTGCAGAGAGAATTGCAGTAAACTATGGCCCTTTCCAAAGAATTAGTTATGCATACAGAGTCTTTATAAGAAACCTTGCAGACGGAATTTACGCTTTGGATAATGCATTTGACAACAAATGTTTCAGCTTAATAAAAGTAGCCCCTGATTCAGATAAAGAATCCATGTTGCTTAGCAGCATCTGGAGAGAGACCGACAAGATAAGTCTTAGTAACAGATATACTTTTTATGGAGATATAAGTGATATTTTAAATGAATTTAAATCAAGAGGATATTCTTTTCTGGAACAGAGTATAAATGAGGATGAAGATTATTTTGAAAAGCGTATAGAAAGAATAAAACAGCACCTAAAAACGCATAACATTAATATTGACATTTATTAACCTAGATAATTAACTTTTGTTCTCCATGCTGGGAAAATCCCTGTTGGTGTTACAGCATCAAGCATTTTAACTATTTTTACCTCAGGCAGGGAGTCAGCATCAATAATAATTACTTTGTTAAAATCCCATCCGGACATAACGAGATATTTTCCATCATAACTGTATTCAGGATGAATTATTCTTCCCTTCTTTTCAAAGCCTAACTTTTTCCAGTCAATTATTCCTGCTACTCCTTTGGCTCCAAGCAGTCCTTTTTTTACTTTTTCTCTGTCCACCAAAAACAGATTTCCCTTATTTTCCCCAAACACTATATCAAACACAATGTATTTTATGTTTTTATTGCTGTTACTGCCAGGCTGAGAAGGAGGTATTGGAGATGAGAAAAGCCCTCCGCCAGATGAAACATTTATTCCATACGGCCAGACATAACCAATCAACTGCATGTTTTCAGAGTCAATTAGAGTAATATTTGCCTCTTTTACAGAATTGCCATACCATATTTTATTCATTAAATCCAAAGTCCCTTGCCCAGGATGAGGAGTCTCAGATGTTTTAAGAGTATTTACTATTTCGAGTTTATCAGTATCAATAATAACATACTTATTGTCTTTTTGTGATGTAATAACTATAAATTTCTCATTCTCATCAAGAGCATTTATCTCGTGAAGCAATCTGCCAGTTGAAATTGACTTAATAATCCTGAATGGCGGCTTTTGCTCTATGAACCATGTCTGTCCTGCTTCTTTCAGGTTAATTGCAAACAGCTTTTTGTCTTCTATACTGAAAACATTTGCTACACGAGATTTCACAAAGAATCCGTCAGGATTTATTCCTGCAGTCTCAATAACTGACACCGGCTCCAGAGTTTCGGAATTTAAAATTACAAGAGTGTTCGGGTTGTAATTACCTGCAGCAATATATTTTCCGTCATATGAAACAGCAAGACCTCTTGAATCCATCCCTATTTTTATCTGCCTTACAACTTGCATTGAATACAAATCAATTTTTGACACTAAACCATCTCTTGAGATTGAGTAAATCCATCTTTTTTCTTTTGGGTTAAACTCAATAACATGAACCCTGCTTCCAACACCTTCTATTTCACCAACCCAGTTGAGAGTTTTTGTGTTCAAAACCTTAATAGCTCCCCCAGGAAGTTCAGTCTGAATAACTGCCATTAAATACATAAAATCTTCTGGATTCCAATTTAAAGGATATGACTGAAGGCTTTCTTCACTTGAAAAAACCCTGAGAGTTTTATTTATGTCTTCTATATTTAGAAAACTCTCTTCTGGAACTTTTTTTCTGTCTTTCTCAACAGAGCTTTTTGGCAGAACTACAAGCTTTCCTTTCATGTCAGTATGACCAGAACCGCAGAAAACAGCACACTCAAACTGAAACTCTCCAACCCTGTCAGCAACAAACTCTATTCTGTATTTTTTTCCAACTTCTAAAATCTGGTGGATATTGTATGGAGGTCCTATAGTGAATGAGTGGTAGCCAAAAACATTCTTATTATTGGAACTTACCTTTTCTATATTGA
>WAQV01000016.1 GCA_015520065.1 Candidatus Pacearchaeota archaeon
CAATAATGCTGTAAAAAACTCTCTGAGTAAGAGTTATGCTGAAATTAAGCTGAATTTTTTTAGATTCTCTCCTTAATGTTTTGCCTGATGTCATCTCACCCTCTTTTTTGCTTATTCATAACAGGCAAGCTGAATTTATAAATTTATCTGGAGTAATAAAAATATTTAATAACTCTTTTTTCATTTTTGTTATATGAAAAGAGAAGATGTTTCTTTCATCAAACAGATGATAGACTCAATTCAGGAAGCAGTCCTTCAGCTTGAGAAGGCCTACAAAAAGAAAGATGCCGACAGGCTAAATAAAACAAAAAAGATAATAAGTGAACTTCAAAACAGAGTTTTAGAAGAGATTAGTAAATAACATGTTACTTTTTAATATAGCGCAATCTTTAAAATAGCTGTTTTTGTTCTCTAAACATGAAACTTGAAGAGGGAGATGTTGTTTTATGCACTGTGGACAGAATAGTCGGAACTGTGGTATTTGTAAAGATACATTCTTTTTTTTCCGAAAAGACAGAAAAAGAAGGAAGCATAGTTTTAAGTGAGATAGCTCCTGGAAGAATAAGAAATTTAAGAGATTATGTGGTGCCAAAAAAGAAGATAGTCTGCAAAGTGCTAAGAATTTCAGGAGACCATATAGAGCTTTCTTTAAGAAGAGTAACTCAGAAAGAAAGAAAAGAGGTTATGGAAAGATATAAGCAAGAGAAAAGTCTCAGAAATATTTTTAAGAGCATTATAGGTGAGGAGACAGAGAAAATTATTGATAAGTTGACTCAAGAAGAAAGCCTTTACGATTTTCTTGAAAGAGCAAAAGAAGACCCTGAAATTCTTAAATCACTGGTTGGAAAAGAGAAAGCAGAGAAAATACTAGATATACTAAAGTCCCAGAAGCAAAAAAAAGCAGTCATAAAGAAAGAGATAGTGCTAAAATCTTACTCTCCAAATGGATTGGAAATAATCAAGAATATCTTAGGAAAAATAAAGAAATCCACAGGAGCAGAGATAAGGTATGTGTCAGCAGGCAGATACTCTCTTAAAACTGAAGCAGAAGACATTAAGTCAGCAGACAAGAATCTGAAAGAAATCTTTTTAGAGATTGAGAAAGAGTCCAAAGCAGCAGGAGCAGAATTTGGCATTAAATAATTCCCACTTTAAAATGGTTTACACTGTTTTTTCCTATTAATGAGTGAGGCAAAAAGCTTAAATAAGAAGTTATAGCCATAATTTTATGGAATTGAGTTCCAGCAATGGAGAAAAAAATCAATTTGAAGTAATACTTCTTGGAGTGATATTTGACACAAAAACCAGAAAAATCCTTATAGGGAGAAGAGAGAACAATCCTCACATCAAAGAATTGACATGGGTTTTCCCAGGAGGCAGGCTCAGGCAAGAAGATGCAGATATAGAAAAAGCATTAGAAGAAAAAATAAAACATAAAACCGGCCTGAATGTAAAAAATCTTGGAGCAGTGTTTTCCAGAATCCCTGAGGAGAAAAACAATCTCCTTATTATTTATTATCTGTGCGAACTTGTAGATGGAAAAGAACAACCTAATGATGACCTTGTTGAACTAAAATGGGTTTCTCCAGAAGATGTTGAAAGTCATTTTACCACTTCTTTTCATCCCAGACTGAAGGAATACATACTTAATCTTAAGTAGATTTTAGCGTTGCATAATAAAAACCAAACCCCTCAAAATGAAACTAAAAAAGTGCAAATCCTGCAATGTTTATACCTTAAAGAACAGCTGTCCAAAGTGCAACTCCTCAGAAAATCTACAAGATGCCCATTATAAGTTCATAAAAATTAAAACTATCCAATCTTAGCAATCTTAACGCTTTTTATTCTGTTCTTTTCAACTTTGTCTACCTCAATTATTAGATTTTTTAGAACTACTTTTTCTCCTTTTTTTGGGAGCTTTTTAAGCTTCTGTTCTATGAACCCAGCAATTGTATTGAAGTTTCCTTTTTTTATACCTAAATCAAACATTTTATCCAAGCCTTCTATTGGAGCTTTTGCATCAACTTTGATAAAACCTTTTCCTCTTTTTTTGATATAAACATCCCATCTTTTTTTGCTTTTATCAAAAATGTCTCCTACAATCTCCTCTAAAATGTCCTCAATAGTAACAAGACCGATTGGCTCTCCGTACTCATTAACAACTATTGCCATAGGAGTTTTCTTACCTTCAAACTCATCAAGCAAATCATCAATTTCTTTTGATTCCGGAACAAAAAGCACTGGTTTTGCAATATCTTTAACTAAAATGCTTAACTTCTGTTTTTTCATGTATTTCAATACATCATCTACATCTAAAATTCCTATTATGTTATTTTTCTCTCCAACATATACAGGATATTTTGAGTAAGGAGTTCTCACAATGAAATCAAGAATCTCTTTGAGCTTTCTTCTTCCATCAATCATTTTTATGTCTTCCCTTGGAGTCATTACCTCTGTAACTTTTGTTCCCTCAAACTCAAGAATATTGTGCATCATCTCAGCAACCTCTTTGTTAAGGATTCCTTCTTTAACTCCTAAAGTTACTATTGTTCTGAGCTCTTCTTCTGTAATTTCTCTTTCTTCTTTTGAGCCAAGCAATCTTGTCATGAATCTTGAGATTGATTCAAGAATTTTTACTATTGGTGAAAGTGCAATGGATAGCAACTCTATAGGTCTTGCTGCAATAAGGGAAACTCTTTCAGCATTTTGGGTTGCAAATGTTTTAGGCGTTATCTCTCCAAACACTAATATAAGGAAAGTCATAACACCTGTGGCAATTCCAACTCCACTTGAGCCGAATAACTCTGTAAATACTATTGTTGCAAAAGAGGCTGCTCCTATATTAACAAGGTTGTTTCCAATGAGAATAGTTATTATTAGTTTGTGAGGGTTTTGCTTTAATCTATGCAATGCTTCAGCCCCTCTTTTTTTCTGTTTGAGAAGAGATTTTACTTTTATGTTGCTTACAGACATTAGAGCTGTTTCTACTCCTGAAAAAAGCGCAGACAGAAATATCAGAATCCCAAGAATTATAAACTGAATTACTAGAGACATTTTAGTTTTATAGATTCTCAAAATATGATAGCAGCAGATATTTTTAAACATTGTTATCTATAACAATGTTTTCTGCTTTTCCTGTTTTCCTATAAGGGCTTTTCCATACTCTCCGTCAAATCCTGGCTTTACTTTTATTTTGCCTTCTCTGTTAAGCAAAATGAGTTCAGTTAACTTCTCATCAATCTCATTTTTCTTGAAATCTTCTTCTGGAACTTCCAAGAGTATATTGAACTCGTTTCCAAACTTTTTTATTAAATCGTTGTAAATGTTCCATACCTTCTTGCTGTTTAAGTTTTCAGTGTTATTTGCAAGAGCTATAAGTTCGTGCAAAGGCAAAAGCCTGTAAAAGAGTTTTGCATTTTTCGGCTTGTAACCTTTAGGATAGTTTGCAAGCTTTTCTACACGGTTTTCAACACC
>WAQV01000017.1 GCA_015520065.1 Candidatus Pacearchaeota archaeon
CAGGAGTTTCTGTTCTTTCTTCCTTGATTTCCTTGTCATATTTTCCTTCATCTATCTCTCTTTCAACCTCTGTTGCAGGTTTATTTTCAATTAAGATTCCAAGGCTTACACAAGTTCCTATGACACTTTTCACAGCAGCCTTTAAGTCCTTGCATAACATATTCGGTAGTTTTGTTTTAGCTACAGAGATTATCTGCTCTATTGACGCATTTCCTGCAGTTATCTTTTTATGGTTTCCTGAACCTTTCTCAATTCCCAGTTCTCTTTTTAAAAGCTCAGAAACAGGTGGAGAGAAAACTTTTACCTCGAAATTTTTAGTTGCAACATCAACGTCAAGCTCAACAGGAACTTTCATTCCTTTGAAGTTTTTTGTTGCTTCATTTACTTTTTGTATCACCTGCCCCATGTTTATTCCTGCAGGACCAAGCTTCTGGCTAAGTGAAGGGCCTGGCTGCATGCTTCCACCCTCAACAAGCAGCTTAATTTGCATTTTCTTCTGCCTCCTCTTCGTCACGTCTTACGACTTTAACATTATCTATTTTTATTGTAACTGGCAACGGCACTACTGCACCTAAAAGGTTGACAACCACTTCTTCTTTTTGCTTGTCAACTCTTACTACTTTTGCCTTTTCCTTTTTAAAAGGTTCTGAAATTATCTCAACAATGTCTCCTTCCTTTATAGATATTGTGCTGACTGAAGGCTCTATCATGTTTTTAATCTCGTCATAGGTTATTGTTTTTCCTATGATTCCTTTTATGTAAGGCAGATTGAAAACCGCTTCCTCTGCAGACTCTCTGTCTTCAGCTTCAAGAATTATGTAACCTCTTAAACCATGAGGCCTTAAAACAGAATACACATTAAGAGATTTGTTTTTCGCTCTCTCAGCTATCATTTCCACTGACTTGTCTTCTTTGTTTGTTATTACCTTTATTATGAAGATCATTTTAACTCCTCAACCTTTAAGAAGAAGTTAATTGTATTTAAAAATTTATGTTTATAAAGCTTTCTGTGATAAGTCATGTTTAAAAAATATTCTATATTGAAAAAATGCATCATCAGTAGCAGTTAATTGTTAATAAATAATTAAATTAAAAGAAATCTGTTTTTCTTGAGATAATATTTGAGGCAAGGTTAAGAGCAAATCATCTGTATATCCACTTTGTGGTAGTATCACAGTAGAAACATTTATAAAGTCTAATTTATCCGTTTTTATTAGATAATTTTTTGGAAAATGGAACACAATAAATCATTTGAGGATTACCTTGTTAATGATGATTGTAGAAGATTAGATAGTGCGCTATCTGAGATTAATAACCAAGAATTTGAGATGTTTATGAAGAAAATGCCTTCAGGTGTTCCCCTTTCTCATGAAGAAGTGCTTAGATATTGTGGAAAAAATAAGTACGATGCTTCTTTAACTCCAAGAAGGCATTCACGAAAAGAATTATTTAGAGAGAAGTTAATTTCGTTTCTTGTTAATCTAGAAGGAAAACTATTAACTAAAGAGGAAATTCTAAACCTTGCTGAGAAAGAAAGAATTCTTAGCCTGATGAGAGGTCCATTTAAGAAATTTAGATTATGGAATAAAATAAGGTATATTGATACTCCTTTTTTTGGAATAGGAGGGGTTTTTCTATGTAAAAGAGAGTATAGTCTTAAAGATTATATTTTCCTTAAGAAAAATAGAAATTATGAGGAAGAAGTGTATGAAGTGCGCAGGGAAACTTTCTTACCAATGGATTGATAAGTACTCTAATCTAATATTATATACTGCTTTTATTCTCTAATTACTTTCTCACTTTTTCAGATGCACATCCATCTGAGGGAAAGGTATCTCAATGCCCGCCTTGTTTAAAGCATTGTAGATTCTTGTATTTGCCTCGTCAATTGCATCTGCCCTTAGATTAAATGACTCAACATAAAAATAAACCTTGAAGTTTAATCCAGAGTCAGCCATCTGTAGGAATCTTACAATAGGTGCAGGGTCATCAACAAAGCCTTTTACTTTTTTAATTTCATTTAGGACAATCTTTTTTACTTTTGCAACATCACTGCCATAGGCAACACTGAAAGGAACTACAACACGGGTTTTAGGTTCTGGCATTGCAATATTCTGAATCATGCTTTCTGCTAACTTTGTATTCGGAACAATTACTAGTTCGTTATCAAATGTTCTTATTTTCGTGCTTCTAAGCCCTACTTTAAGGATTATTCCTCTTGTGTTCTGGTCAAGATAAACCATGTCCCCTACTCTTACAGTGTTGTCAATAACAAGAGATGCTCCTGAAAATATATTGCTTAAAAGCGGCTGCAATGCAAGGGCAACAGCCAAGCCTGCAATCCCTAATCCAGCTAAAAGAGGGCCGATTTCAACACCCCATAAGTTTAGGATATAGAGTATAGCAATAGCAATTATGATAAC
>WAQV01000018.1 GCA_015520065.1 Candidatus Pacearchaeota archaeon
AAGCGATAAAATGAAAGTTGACTATCTTTATGCACTAGAGAATATTCTTCCAACAAAAAAATTAAGAAGGGTTATCCTAAGCATAACATTGAGATGCAACTCCAGATGCAAAACCTGCTCTATATGGAAGAAAAAGGATTGGGAAGAATTAAGCCTTGATGACATAAAAAAACTAACAAAAAAGAAATTCTTTAAAGGAATAAGATTCCTCACCCTTACAGGAGGAGAGCCTTTCTTAAGAAAAGATATAGATGAGATAGTAAGAGTGTTAAAGAAAGAAAATCCCAAACTTCATATAACCATCCTTACAAATGCGCTTCTTCCAAAAATAATTGCAGAAAAAGTCAGAAATATGCCTAAAGATGTTTTAATCACAATGTCTTTTAACGGAAAAGAAAAAACTCATGATGAAACAAGAGGTGTAAAAGGAAACTTTAAAAAACTGCTTCAAACAATTGACCTTCTTAAAAAACTCGACAGAAATATGAGCCTTATTTTTACTGTGACAAAAGAAAATTATGACCAGCTCTTATGGGCATGGAATTTCGCAAAGAAACATAATCTTAACATTTTGTTTTCTCCAGAAATGGATTATGAGAGATTAACTCCTGAAAAAGGAAGGGAACTTACAAACACTCAAAAAAAGAAAGTAATAGAACAGCTAAAAAAAATCTACTCTGAAAGAAAGAGATGGTTTTTTGATTACACTTATCTGGTTTTTTTCAAAAGATTCTATGAAAGAAAGACCATTACTGATAAGTGCTATGCCGGAGTTTCTTCTATTTATATAGATTACAATGGAAACGTATATCCTTGTGAAAATCTAGTTGGCATAGTGAAACCTTTTGGCAACATTAAAAAAGAAATCAATATTCCGAAAGATTACAGCAAAATTGTAAAAAAATCTGGATGCTATAAAGACTGTTATCTCTTATGTGAGATGATTAGAAACATGAGAAGGCATCCTTTAAGAACTCTTCTAAAATAACCTCTATCATTTTATAATAGTTACATCACCAAAAAATTTATAAATAAATCCCTAATTGAAAAATCATGGTTGAGTTAAGAACAAAAAAAGATATGGATAGTTTTCTAAACAAGTTGAAAGGAAAAGAGCCTTTCATAATCCAGATTTCCAGAGATATTTATATTGATGAAAAGCACTGCAAAGATAAATTGAAAGAGATGATAAGAAGAAGAAAACTCTCGCCTGGTTCAGAGATGTTGCAGGGAATTAGAGATATTGAATACAATGGAGCTATAAAAATAGAAGAAACTCCTGTATTCTATCCTTCAAATGGAGTTATTGAGTGCTGCCCAGAATTTACAGGAGCAATGACTGGTGTTTTGGTTAATGCTTATGACCCTAAAAATAAGACCTTTCTTTTTCATATGAGAGGAAAAAGTGTTGATGAGCCATTTGGATTTCAGGCAGCTGCTGCAGGATTTGGCGTTTATAAAATGCATCCTCACAGCGTTGCAAAAAAAGAGCTTAAAGAGGAGGCTAGAATTGATGACAATATTTACTCCATAAGCGGCTCAAACGCATTGGGAATCTTTCAGTTCATGAAAGGAGAGTTTCCTCAACCTCTTTTTAATTTCGGTTTTCTTTACAATTCTGAGAAGCATCCTGCATCATCCTATCCTACACTTTATTCCTTAGAGGAAATAGCTGAATTCGAGGAAAGAATTAAGACAGGAATTAAAAATAAAAAGATAGCTCTAAGAGAAGGATACCATTTCCATATTCCTCAAGAAAGAGCTGAAAGAATTGTTGAAGAAATTTATGAAAGAGACCCTCTTCAAAAAGGAAAGAGTGGTGGATTTTTCGGACCTATTGCTGAATCTCACGAGAATTTTGTTAGATTCTTAACAGACTTAAAATATATTTAAATCTTAACATTGATATTTCTTCAAAGCATCCTTAAATGCCTGAATCATTCTGTCTGAGAACTTCTCCCATGAAAGATTCTTTTTTACAAATTCGCTAGATTTTTTTGCCTGTTGGTTGTAAGTCTTTGGATTTCTGTAAACATCTAAGAGCGCTTTGCTGTAATTGCTCGTAACTGTGCCAAGAGACTCATTTTTTATAAAAGACGCTGTTTCAATTTCTTCTGAAACTATTATAGGAGTTTCAGCGCACAAACACTCAAATGGAGCCAAGACTCCTCCTTGGTCTCCAATAGGAAAGAGTCCGACATCTGCAGCCTTATACAAATCTCTCAAATCTTCTCTTTTTAAGTTTCCAGTAAATATGACAAATCTCTCAAGCCCTTTTTCTTTGATGTAATCCTTTAACATTTTTCCATAATTTTCATCTTCTTTTCCAGCCAGAATTAAAATTACATTTGGAATTTTATTCCTTACTTCCTCTATCGCCTTTACACTCGCAAACTGATTTTTAACACTGCAAATCATTCCAGACTGAACTACAACAAATTTATTTTTCAGATTCCATTTTTTTATTGCCTTGCTGGCATTTCCTTTGGAAAAGAAGTCATAATTAACACCAAAATGAATCAGTCTTGGCTGCATGCCGTATCTTTTTTTTGCTCTATCCTCATTGGCAGTTTCTGCAACTGTTATTACATCTATGCTGTTTCGCACTATAATTCTGTCAACAAATCTTCTTATCAAATTTAGAAACCTAAGAAAAATTCCTGCATCCGGCTTGCTGTATAAATCAGGAGGCAGATTCATAAACCAAACGCAGGGCTTTTTTGTTTTCCCGATTCTTGGAAATAAAACCCAGCTAGTAGGAAAATCATGAACATTGATTACATCATAATCATCTGAAATCTCTTTCAACTTTTTCTTAAAAACCTTTATAGCCTTAAGAATATCTCTAACATTCTTATATCCAGGAGGTTTTAAATCTATATCGTTCTCTGGAGTGATTATTTTTGTATCTATAAGCGCTTTTTCAACTTCTTTCGAACTTGATAATGCCAAAATATCGTTTTTAATCCCTCTTTTAGTGAGCCAGTTTGCAAGCTCTACAATTAACAGTTCTGCTCCCCCATAATATTTCATCTGATTGTGAATTATAAGAACACGCATAGAATTCTTTTTCGCCATTTTTACTCTAATGCCTAGATGCCTAATTCAATTTAAATAATTTTCTCATCTTTTAGCAAATCTCTGCCAAATATTATCTCTTGTATTTCCTCCAAGCATCTTTAAATGCTTTAATCATTTTGTCTGCAAACACATTCCAGCCAAGATTTTTTCTTATAAATTCTGCAGCTCTCTCTGCTTGTTTTTTATATTTTTTCTTGTTTTTGTAAATATCATACAGGGCATCAGCATAATTATCAGTAACGATTCCTAAATTAAACTCTTTAATAATTGAAGAAGCCCCCATTTCATTAGAAACAACTATAGGGTTTTTGCTGCACAAAAGCTCAAAAGGAGCAAGCCATCCACCCTGTTGGCCAACAGGAAAAATCCCTGCATTGCATGCGGCATACAAGTCTCTCAGTTCATCTCTGGTTAAATTTCCTGTAAATAAAACGTGCTTCTCAAGCTTATTTTCCTTAATATAGCTTTCAAGTTTCTTCTTGTAGTTTTCATCAGCTTTTCCTGCAAGAACAAGCAGAACATTAGGAATTTTTGATTTCAGTTTGTTTATTGTTTTTATGCTTGCAAGCTGGTTTTTAAATTCTGTAAGCATCCCAGACTGAACTACAACAAATTTATTTTTCAGATTCCATTTTTTTATTGCCTTGCTGGCATTTCCTTTGGAAAAGAAGTCATAATTAACACCATAATAAACAACTCTTGCATTTTTCTTGTATCTTATCTTTGCCCTTTCCTTGTTAAACTCGTCTGTAACGCAGATGATATCTACAGAACTCTTTACAATCTCCCTGTCAAGATAATTTCTCAGTTTGTTCAAAAGCCTTAAAAACATTCCAGCATGAGGTCTGCTCCATAAATTAGGAATCTCTTTTAACATCCATACGCAAGGTTTTTTTGTTTTCCCTACTCTCGGCCATAAACTCCAGGTTACAGGAAAACTGTGAAAATTAATAATATCATAGTTTTTTGCAAGCTTTCTGATTTCTTTTCTATACAATTTAATAAATTTCAAGATATCATTCATTGATTTAAATCCTGGCGGGCTTAAATGTATATGATGCTTAGGAGTGATTATCTGAGTGTTTATTAGCATGCTTTCAGCATCTTTTGATTTTGATAAAGCTAAAATATCATTTTTAATTCCTCTTTTAGTCAGCCAGTTTGCCAGCTCTATAATCAAAAGTTCTGCTCCTCCAATATAACTCATCTGTGTATGAACTATTAGGACTCTTGGATTGTTTTTTCTTATCATTTCTTCTGCAAGAAGCAAATCTTCTGGAGTATTAACATTTACATAATTGTCAGTTATCTTGAACAACTTTACATTCTTTCCATCATCAATAGCGCACTGAATCATATCCACAAGCTCTTTTTCATTACGATTCATATTTATAGGAGTCTTTTCAATATAATCAAGCATCTCATTTTTTAGAATGCAGTGTCCCGTTCCTTTAATATTATTAATCGGAAATCTCGGCTTTTCTATAAGTCTAAAAATTCTCCCAAGTTCATTAACCATTACAGAATAAGTTTTTCTTATGCTTGTTTTATCTTCCTCAAAAGTAACTCCACATACAGCAAACAGGTCTTCTTTTTTAAATTTCTCAAGCATCTCCTTAATACGAGCATCAACCAACACCTCATCTCCTAACATCAATATAAAGTCCGACTTACCTATTAATGGCCTAGCACACTCAATTGCATGCACAAGTCCTTTTTGTTGTTTTTGGATCGCATATTTTACAGGAATCCCTCTGTATTCATCTCCGACATAATTCATTATATCTTCTTTTTTATAGCCCACTACAATTATAATCTCATTGACTCCTGCCTCAACAGCCCTGTCTAGGTTATACTCTATGAGAGGTTTTTCAAACAGCTTTATCATGCTTTTATTTTTGTCTTTTGTAAACTCGTTCAGCCTGTTTCCTCTTCCTCCTGCAAGAATTAATGCCTTCATTTTAATAATAACTCTAAAGTGACTACTATTTAAAGTTATCTATACTATATTGAACCATAGTAAATATTAAAAACAGCCCTTTTGTGGAAATTTCATGAAAATAACACTAATATCAACATCAACTTACCCTTCAGACCAAGGAATAAGAACTATTTCTAGTGTTCTGAAAAAAGCAGGTCATGATGTGAGAATAATATTCATGTCCCTTAGTGAAGACTATTCAAGAAATTACACTAAGTCAGAACTATTGCAGCTGTTAAAATTTTGCAAAGACAGCAGTTTAATAGGAATAAATGCTTATGCCTCAACAGCCCACAGGGCAGCAAGAATAATAAATTTCCTTAAAAAACATCTTGATATTCCAATTGTCTATGGAGGAGTTCATGCAACTATCTCTCCTGAAGATTGCATAAAGCATTCAGATATCGTATGTGTAGGAGAAGGAGAAGAAACTGTTGTTGAGTTGGCTGATGCTATAGAGAAAGGAAAAAAGATAGACAAAATAAAAAATCTCTGGGTTAGGAAGAATGACAAAATAATAAAAAATCCTGTCAGAAATCTTATTGACGAGCTTGATAAGCTTCCTTTTCCTGACTATGAGATTGAAACTCATTATATTCTTGATAATGGAAAGATAAGAAAATTCCTCGAAGATGACCTTGACGGCCAAATTTTCTTTCTTACAGGAAGAGGCTGCCCTTATGGTTGCGACTACTGCAGCAACAGCCTTTTCAATGAGCTTTACAAAGGAAAAAGAAAAAAAGTCTTAAGATGGCACTCTCCTGAATATATCATAAACGGAATACTTTTTCTTAAGAAAAAATTTCCTTCTCTTGGATATTTTGATATAAGAGATGATACTTTCTCATTAAGACCTTTGGAAGACATAAAAAAATTCTGCAAGCTCTATAAAGAAAAAGTGAAAATGAGATTCAAGTGCCTTGCAGACCCTCACACAGTTTCTGATGAGAAGATAAAACTTTTGGTTGATGCTGGATGCACAGACATAATTGTAGGAATTCAGGGAAGTGAGAAAACAAATTTCAAAGTGTTTAGAAGATTTCAAAAAGATGAAGATGTTTTAAGAACAGCTAAAATCTTAAACAAGTATAAGGACAGGCTTTCAGTAATGTATGACGTCATAACATGCAATCCTTATGAATCTCCTGAGAATATTCTTGATTTGATATCTTTACTTCAGAAAATTCCAAAACCTTACTTTCTGTCAGTCAATAATCTTGTCTTTTTCCCAGGAACTCAGCTGTACAACCGTGCCAGGGCTGACGGAACAATAAAAAAAGAATCAGACGCTGCATACCAGCTCAACTACTGGGACAGAGCAAAACACATTAAGCTGAAAAAGAAAAACGAGTATTTAGTTTTAATCTTAAATCTAATGAGGGGTTCAGTAACTAATAGCAGGTTCGGGATTATGCCGAATTTTCTGCTAAAATGGATGTTAGAGCCAAAAAGAGTCAGAAGAAATTTAAAACATAAGGAAATTACATATATTATTTTGTTCTTTGTAGAGATTTACGATTTAATACGAGAGAAAATCCTGAAACCTGCTTACAGAAGCCTGCCAGTGTCATTCAAAGTATGGTATGACAGAGTCAGATACAGAGCTTAAAGAGCTAGTTTTTATAAAAAGAACTATCATCAACTCCAGAAAAAGTGAATCCTTTTTTTCTTGCTTTGCAACCCGGGCATGTTCCGCAATGAACAGGAACTTTCTTGTTTTTGAAATTTCTAAATCCTCCGTCGATATAACAGCTGTAAGTATATTCCAGATTAACTTTCAACTTTTTTGCCAACATGATTAAATCCTCTTTTTCGTGCTTTAAAAAAGGTGCAATAAATCTCAAGTTCCCTTTCTGAGTGCAAAATTTTGCTGTCTTGTTCATCTGTTCAAGAAATTCCTGAGTTGTATCTTTAAACTGAATCTCTCCTTCATATTTTATTCCAATATAAACATCGTACCTCTTTTTTCTTGCTATGAATTCTGATTCAGCCATAGCCAGCCCAACAAGTAAAAATATAGCATTTCTGCACGGAACATACCAAGATACCATCTCCTCTTTCAGAGGAATCTTTTCAATTATCTTTCTCTTGTTTTTTCTGGTTTTTTTATTTATTAGAGAAGTGCTGATTTTGCCAAGCCATTCAATATTTATTACATTAAGTTCTGATTTAAGAGCATCTGCTGCTTTTTTAACGCAAAATAGTTCCTCCTTAAGCGCTTTTTGACCATAATTAAAAAAAACTAATTTTAGATTCTTTATTTTCTTTATTTTTTTCAGATAATAAGCCAAAACAATGCTGTCCAATCCTCCAGAAATCAAGAGTATTGCTCCGCTCATCCTTTCAATTATATCTTTTTATATAAAAACATTTATATAACTGCATTCTACTGATATCATATGGCAAAAAAGAAGGTATCTCAGATAAAAGAAGGAGATGTAATCATTGTTTATGGAGAAAAAGCAGTTGTTAAAAAAATTGAGATGTCAAAAAAAGGCATAAAGCAAGGCAGAGTAAAATGCAGGATTGAAGCAGAAACTCTAGAAGGCAAAGAACCGAAAGTTATAATAAGGCTTGCAGAAGATATTCTTGAAGTAGAATAAAATGCCTCATCATGTAATTATTACTTCCTATAAAGAGATAGATACGACTGAGAAAGCAATAGAAAGTTTCCTTAGACAAAAAACCAAAAAAAAATTCAAAATAACTGTCATAGACCCTTTCCCAGAAGTAAAAGACAGACTAAAAAAGAAATATAAAAATAAAGTAGATTTCTTTCTTGACCCAGGGGAAGGAAAAAGCTATGCCTTGAATGTTTTTCTTGAAAAAATATATTCTAAAGATAAAGAC
>WAQV01000019.1 GCA_015520065.1 Candidatus Pacearchaeota archaeon
GAACTTAAAGGATGGACAGTGTTTCAAATATATGACATTAAAGAGAGGCTTGCAGCAAAAGGTTTTGAGCAGGAACAGCTAAAAATTATTGAGATTTGCTCAGCAAAACACTCCAACAGGCTGCTTAACAAAAACAGACTGACCTCTTTATGCATGCCGTGCAGAATAAATGTTATTGGAAAAGACAGCAAGACAGACAAAGTAAGAATTGCTGGAATGAATCCCGTTATAACCCCTCAGTTTTTCCCAGAGGTTAGTACTGAGGATGTTTTGGAAATTGAGAAAGACATTAAGGAGATTATTGATAATGCTAAATAAAATGCAGCTATTCAGAAAAAAGTGCCAGTATTGTGGAAAGAAAATAGACAGAGGTAAGGAAATATTCAGAGATGTCAGAGATCCTGTATTTGTAGGAACCAGAAAAAAGGCATTTTGCTGCATTGAGCATGCAGAGCTTTATGAAAAAGAGATTAACGAGTATATCAAGAATTCAAGAAACTGCAAAACCGGATGTTGCGGATAATCTAGTCTTAATCCTATCTCATTTAAGAGTGTAGAAATATTTATAAATATATATGTATTATATATTCATATGATAATATAAATCATATTATAACTTTAATAAAAATGAAATTCAGAAAAAAAATCTTCAATAGGCAGATTTTGTTATGCGTATCCCTGATTTTTTTGTTTGTAGCACTGAGTTTTTTCTTCAGGGAAAGAACGCTTGAGTTGTTAGGAGCGCTAATTATAGCTTGCATAATTACTCATTTAGTTTTAAGGAGAAAATCAGATGAAAGAGTATGATGTAATAATCGCGGGAGCTAGATTTGCAGGACTTTCTGTTGCAAGCAGACTTAGAGGAAAAAAGGTCTTGCTGATAGACAGAGAGGATATTGGGGTCAATAATCGCTCTGCATGCGGTACTTTGGTTAGAACTATGAAAGAGGTTGGTTGCAAAGAGGCAATAATCCAGGAATTCTCAATGGCTGCTATCCATATAAAAAATACTCGCATAGATATCTCTCTCCCAGAAAAGTTTTGCACAATAGATTTTGAGAAGTTTTGTGAATTAATGAATTCTAAAAATGATGCAATATTTATGAAGGCAGCAGTAACAGGAACTGATGGAAGAGTGGTTTACACTTCCAAAGGAAACTTTAAAGGAAATATATTAGTTGACTGCACTGGATGGAGAGCCGTATTGGCGTCATCTTTGGATGAAGATTATTTTGATAAAGAAGATTTGTCATTCGGAATTGAAACTGAGATAGAACATGCAAAAGATAATTTTCTGCATTTCTTTATCAATCATGATATTATTAAAGAAGGAGTGTTATGGATGTTTCCCTGCAACAAGTTTGCAAGATTTGGGGTTGGAAGTTACAAAGGAGATACGAAGTTGTTGGAAAGCTTAAGAAAATTTGTGAGGAGTTACAGGATTAATATAGGGAAAGTTCATGGAGGGTATTTTCCAAACAGGATAAGAAACCCTATTGTAAAGAATGTTTTCGTTGTAGGAGATGCTGCTGGCCAAGCACTACCTCTTACAGGAGAAGGGATTAGAAAAAGTATTGAAAACGGGCTGTTTTGCGGAGAGATTATCTCTAAAATACTTGAGAAGAAGATATCTCTTGAAGATGGAAAAAAAGAATATGAAAAGCTAGTTCTGAGAAGTAAAAAATCGTATGACAGACTATCTTTAGTTCAGAAAATTTTCTCTGGCCTTTCTGAGAGAAATATAGTTTCAATAGGTAAGTTATTAAACTTTAATTCACTGGTTAAATATATCTGGAGGAGATATGAGAGAATATAATTTATGCAATGAAAGGAGGTGCTGAACTGTTTATGGTTAAGCAAATTCAGGAACAAACTCAAAAACTGAATGAGATTGCGCTAGGCTACAGTATTGCAATAATCTCTGGACTGGGAATGATCCTGTTTTGGATATTTGGAAAGATCGGCTTTTATAGAGATGCTACTGATATGATGATGCAAATGCATATGTTTTTCAACATGAACATAACAGGAATGATTACAGGAGCAATTGAAGCAGCAGTATGGGGATTTATTGCAGGATGGCTGATAGCTTACTTTTACAATAAGTTTGCATGAAGTTTATTTTTTATTGGTTTTTTATTAATAAATTATTAAACAAACAAAACAAAGAGCATGAAAAAAACATTCGCAATAGAAGGAATGCACTGTGCCAGCTGTGCCTTAAACATTGAGAAGGCTGTAAAAAAAATTTCTGGAATAAAATCAGCATCTGTAAATTTTGCTACAAAAAAGCTCTATGTTGAGGCTGAAGAAGGCAGGAAAATAAATGACAAAGAAGTAATTGACGCTGTTTCAAAAGTTGGAGATTACAGAGCTGTTCTTTTGGAGAATTCAAACCTCACAAGAGGTATGGCAGAAAAACTCAAGAAAAGCGTTTTTGTTATTCAGGGGCTTGACAACCCTCATTGCTCCATGACAATTGAAAAAGCAATCAAGTCAGTAAAAGGAGTTAAGAGTGTTTCTCTCAACATTAATACTCATAAAGCAAAACTAGAGTATGACTGTCAGAAGGAAGAGATAATTAAAGCAATAGAAGATGCAGGCTACAAAGTTCTTGCTGTTGAAGACGAAGGCATTGCAGAGAGTGTTGCTGACAGGAAGGATATAGAGTTGGAAGAGGTTAGGGAAATGAAAGAAGCATCAAAAAGAATGTTTTATGCCTGGATTTTTGCGCTTCCAATAGGAATTTTGATGATTTTGGAAATGTTTTTTCCTAGCCTTATTGCAATTCCAGAATACTATGTTGACATAATCTTTGTTGCTGCAGCGATTCCTGTTTTGTTTATATTCGGCCTAAGGACTTATATTTCTGGAATAAAGTCAGCAAAATATCTCACTTTCAATATGGACTTTTTAATTGCATTAGGAACATTTGTCGCATTTATTACAGGCGTCATTAAAGTTATCTTTCCTGAACTTCCTCTTGAAAATTATGCAGCTATAGCCGCAATGATAATGGCATTCCATCTTACTGGAAGATATGTTGAAGCAAAAGCTCGTGGCAGAGCGAGCCAGGAAATAAGAAAGCTGCTTGAGCTTGGAGCAAAAAATGCCGTTGTTTTAAGAGGCGGCAAGGAAATTGAGATTCCTGTTTCTGAGCTGAAAATAGGAGACATAATGATTGTAAAGCCCGGCTGGAAGATTCCTACTGACGGAGTTGTTGTTAAGGGATTCAGCAGTGTTGATGAGTCTATGGTTACAGGAGAAAGTCTGCCTGTTGAGAAAAAGCCAGGAGACAAAGTAATAGGAGCTACTGTAAATCAAGACGGGATTTTATATGTAAAGGCAACAAAAATAGGAAAAGACACTTTTTTAAGCCAGATAATAAAACTTGTTGAAGAAGCCCAAGGAAGCAAAGTTCCTATACAAGAATTTGCAGATAGGGTAACAGGGTATTTTGTTCCTGTTGTTATACTCATTGCTGTTCTTACATTTTTTGCATGGATAGCGTTTCCTGAGCTTATGAAAAACATTGCGTCTTATTTTTCATTCCTGCCATGGATTGATTTAAGTGCAGGAAATATTGCATTGGCTATATTTGCGTCTATTGCTGTTTTAGTTATTGCCTGCCCTTGTGCTTTGGGATTGGCAACACCTACTGCATTAATGGTTGGTTCTGGGATGGGTGCAAGAAAAGGGATTTTAATAAGAAAAGGAGAGGCAATACAAACAATGAAAGAGATTAAAACAATTATTTTTGACAAAACAGGGACAATAACAAAAGGCAAACCAGAAGTCAGGGAAATTTACTCTAAAATTAATGAGCTGCTTCTTCTAGAGATTGCTGCAAGTCTGGAAAAGTTAAGCGAGCATCCATTATCAAAAGCAGTTGTTGCAATTGCAAAGAAAAAAGGCCTTAAGGCTTATAAAAATGTTAAGGAGTTTAAAATATTAAGAGGAAGAGGGGTTGAAGGAAAAATAGGAAATAAGAAAATTGTTATAGGAAACATTACTTTAATGAGAGAAAAAAAGGTTCCTGAAAAAGAGCTTGCTGCTTTTGAGAGCAAAATAAAAGAGTTTGAAAACAAAGGATATACAACAATCATAGTCTGCCAGGACAATAAAATTTTAGGGATTATAGGAATAGCTGATTCTCTGAAAGATGATTCTGTTTCCGCAATAGCAAAACTGAATCAGCAGGGTTATAAAACAGTAATGATAACAGGAGACAATGAAAGAACAGCAAAAGCAATTGCAAGGCAGGTAGGCATAAAAGAGGTTATGGCTAATGTTCTTCCTGCAGACAAGGCAAAAGCAGTTGCAGAGCTGCAAAAAGGCGGCACAATGGTTGCTTTTGTAGGAGACGGTATTAATGATGCTCCTGCCTTGAAACAGGCAAATGTAGGAATTGCAATAGGAACTGGAACAGACATTGCAATTGAGGCAGGAGACATAGTTCTGGCAACAGGAAGCCTCGAGGGGGTTGTTTCAGCAATTAAACTAAGCAAAGAGACATTCAAAAAGATAAAGCAAAACTTATTCTGGGCGTTTGCATATAATATAGCTGCGATACCTCTTGCAGTTATTGGTGTCCTCCATCCTGTAATTGCAGAGATAGCAATGGCAACCTCAAGTATAACTGTTGTTACTAATGCCAACCTTCTCAGGAGGAAGGAGATATAATAGTAACTATGTAGTGGTTACTATATAGAAAGATTTATAAATAATATCAGTTCACTTCTAGTAAAATGAAATCTCGTATACCTTACAAGATCAGTGTAGGAGAATTAGTGATGTACTCAACTATAGCTTATGGAGCATATACTGGATATCAGATAGGATCAGAGGCAGTAGAATATGCAAGACTTGCCACAGACCCGTCAGGACTAGAAAGAATGGTTATTCAACATCCAGTTATGACAAAGACTCTTTCTGCTTATTTAGTAGGGAATTTATTTACATATGTTGGAATGGGATTAGGATTTACTGCCTCATTTATTGTTGGAAAAGTAAGGTCAAAGATTACGAAAAAAAGAGAATCTAAAAACTCTGATGTAGATAGTAAATAAAATGAAGTTAGATCGATTGTTCAAAAAGCTTGAACCTCATCAATTCCTATTTACTCCTTATTTAGGAATTGTGTCTTGGATATGTGGACTCTATGGAGGATATATTATGGGATCAGAAATAGTTGAGCATGCAAAACTTGCTACAGAACCATCTGCACTTGAGATGATAGTTAACCAGCATCCATATATTACAAAAATTCTCTCTACTATTTGGGTAGGAGATTTATTTCTTAAAGGAGGAATAGTGAGTAGTTATGCCATAGATAAATTAATCTGTGAGGTTGAAGAGTATGTTGAAAAGAAGAGAGAATCCAATGAATAGGAATCTGGAAAGAGAAACAAGTAAAATGGCAACAAAAAGATATTTAATATATGATATATGTTCTATTGACGAGAAAAATAAAAGGCTTCTTGAATACTTCAAGAAATATCACTGCAAAGGTTCTGCTGATTTGGACGAATTAACTGATTATCTTAAAAGACATCTTGGGTTTGCACCATTTATAGGAATTTATGATGAAAACAAAGCAAAAGAGATATACAACTTTTTTTCAAAGAGAACTAATGAAGTAGAGATTTATGAGATAGATTCTGACAATAGAGTTGACTTATTTAGAAAAATAAGATTTAATTCTGCATAAACACTTCTTTATACAAATTCCATGTTCTTATGAACTCTGCGTGAGGCCATGCTAGAGGGGTTGTTATGTAGGCAATCCCTTTTTTAAACATAGGATTTCGCCTAGCATTTCTTATCATTACAAGCCTGTCGGGCCTTAAAATTCCAGCTTCCTTAAAATCAGAAACAAACTCCTCAAACTCCTTAACCTCTGCTATATGTTCAGGAAGAAGGTCATTGTAGGAGATATCCAAAACCCACTGAAGATATCTGTCTGCATTTTTCCTGTCTTTCAATTTTATAAAATGCTTGCAAATCATTAAAGTAAAATGCGGCCATGGACCCCATCCTCCATTATTTCTTCCACGATATTTAGGATATCTGCATATTCCTCCTAATTTCTTGTGCCATAAATCCTTCTCTATTCTTTTGACTGTTGAAATAACTCTTTTATCGCTGTCTTTTAGAACACCAAACTCTGCAATACCATACTCACTGGCGTCAGAATCAAGTAGAACAGAGCTTGACTCTCTGACCCTTATATTCTTAATAAAAATCTTCTCTCTGTTATTCCATAAATATTTTAGGATACCTTTTCTAATCTTTTTGGCATTTCTCATAAACATCCTATAGTGATTTATTTTCAGCTTTTTACTCATTTCTCCTATGCTTCTTAACGCAGCGTAACATGCGCAGTTTGCCCATATTTCAAGACCTTCCTCAGTAGGAGGAAATTCATGAATAGAGTTTGGAGTGTATACAAGCCCTTTTTCTTTGTCAATATGTCTTATAATGTATGCTGCTGCTTTTTTTATCCTCTCCCAGTTTTCAGTTACTATATCTGTATCATGAGTTAAATCAACATACTTTGCTAGAGAATAAATAACTAAGGCAGTACCGTCAATCTGCACTGGCTTGTATGAGGCATCCCTGCCATGTCTGTCCAGTCTCTGAGGAAAAGCTCCAGAACTCTTTGCACAAGAGTCGCACTTTAATATGAAATTCAATGCCTTTTTCGCTCTTTCATAAAGCCCTGCTGACAAAAACCCAAGAGTAATAATTGAGTGGTCACGCGGATAGACATATGGATATCTCTCACCTACAGGAGTTGCAAAACATCCTCCGTTCGGCAGTTGCACCTGTTTTAAAACTTCTATGCTTTTTCTGTAGATTCTTTCAGCCTTCTCTTTGTCAATTCCCATAATTCACCCTCTTTTTGAATTCTCTTTAATTCTTTGTAGCTTAATTTATTTAATAACTTTTTTATTCTGCTAAAAACCTCTAAACCCTTTCCAATTCTTTTAAAACAATCTCTTTCCATCCTTTAGGTCCTATGCCAAGAGCTTTTTTGTATTTCCTTGAAGCATAAGTCATGTCCGGCTTTTTAACAAGAAACCCCTTGTCCACTGCTTTAAGCATGTCAAAATCATTCTCTGAATCTCCAATAGCAATACTTTTGAGCTTTTCATTCTTGTATTTCTTTTTGTAAAGTCTTAAAAGAAATTTAACAGCCTTTCCTTTGTCGTTTTTTCCTGTAATATGGCTGTATTTGGTTCCTTCTATAAAACTAAGACCTGCTTTCTTTGCTTCTGACCTGATTTCAGTTATCAGCTTCTTTTTATACTTTTCATCCCTAGCAATTATCTTAATAGGAATGTCGTACTCTCTCTTTTTTGCAAGCTTTGCCATTTTTAATGTTAATCCAGAGTCTCTGCTTATCTCTTTTGCAGAAAGCTCATCAAATGAGATGAGAGTTACTTTTTTCCTGAGCCTTTCTATGAAATCTTTCAGTTTTGAGTAGCTCGTACCGAATTCAACTATATAATAATTTTTATCCTCTCTGTCATATCTAAATTTAAAATCAAAATATCTTTTTGGAATAAAGATTGCTCCTCCATTCTCAGATATAAAAGGCTCTTTGTTTTTCAACAGTTTTCTGTATTTCTCTATCTCTGCTCTGGTTTTGCTTGTGCAAATAACCAAAGGAATTTTTTTTCTTTTTATCAGTTTTAGTGCAGGCTTGGCTTCTGAAAAAGAATATTTTTCATTTAAAAGAGTCCCGTCAAGGTCAGTAAAGATAACAATTGCCATTTTGCACCCTCTTTTGTCTTATTTATTGAATGAACTTCAGCTTAATAAGGTTTTTGAATTGTTCTAATATCTAATAGGAGTTACCCTATACTCCATTAATGTCCCTTTGCTATAGGGCAAGAAAGATGGAAGCTCCTTTACTACTCTAAACCCTAAATTCTTATAGAATCTAGTTAAGAAACCCTCTCCTGCTACCAACTGGACCTTTTCCAATCTTTTTTCAGAGGCATATTCTTGCAGTGTTCTTACTAATCTTGACCCAATTCCTTTTCTCCTTTGAGTTTCATCTACTCCTAAAAAGATAATATATAAGATTCTGCCTTTAGGATTATGGTGCTTTGGAAAATCTTTTATTTCGGAAAAAGTCCTAAAATTGTTTTTGTTCCAGAGGCATGATTCAATATACCCAAGAATTTTTCCATTTTTTTCTGCTACGTAAAAACCATCTTTGAACATCTTAAGCCTTTCAAATAAAACCTCTTTGGTCGCAGCGTTCTCTCCTTCTATTTTTCTCTCTAGATGTGCAATAGATTCAAGGTCTTTTAATTCTGCATTCCTGATTATCATAAATCTGAAGACTAAATATTCATTTTAAATGCTTTTGGTTCAACAATAAAAACTTAAAAACCCTGCAAAAAGTATTTTTTTATGGCAAACGGAAAAGCTAACAGAATGTTAGAGGCAAAAATTGAAAGAAAAGTAAAGGAAACTATAGACAGATATAGCTTGTGCTCCAAAAAAGACAGGATTCTTGTAGCGTTGTCTGGAGGGAAAGACTCAACAACAGTTGCATACCTTTTGCACAAATTTGGATATAATATTGAGGGATTTCATATTGATTTGAAAATAGGAGAGTACAGTGAGAAATGCCTGAAGGCTGTTAAAGAGTTATGCAAAATGCTAAACATTAAGCTCCATCTTTATGACATGAAAACCCAGATGGGAAGCGGAATGTGTTATTTGAGGTCTGCAATACAAGAGGCTTCAGGCAAGGGAAAGCTGAAAAACTGCGCAGTTTGCGGTGTTATTAAAAAATGGATATTCAACAGAGAGGCAAGAAAACTCGGAATGACAAAAATAGCAACTGGCCACAATCTTGATGATGAAGCGCAAACATTTCTCATTAACATCTTTAAAGGAAGTCCTCAATTAAGTCTTAATTCAGGACCAATATCTAAGAATGTCTCTGACAAGAAATTCATACCTAGAATAAAGCCTCTTTTTTATGTTCTTGAAAATGATATCAGAGAGTACACAAAATCAAAAAATCTGCCAGTTGTATATGATAAATGCCCTTGCTCTTTTGACTCATATAGAATACAGGTAAGAGAATTTCTGAACACTCTTGAAGAAAAAGACAAGGAAAAAATCATTAAGAATTTTGAAAAGCTGTACAGCAAGCTGAAAATAATAAAAAACCCTCAGATAAAATACTGCTCAAAATGCGGAGAGCCTGCAAGAAAGGAATTGTGCAAAAAATGCGAGTTGCTTATTTTAAATAGGTAAAATAAGTATATTCTTGTCTATCACAATACTTTAATAATTCAATTTTCTAATTAAAATATGGGTAATTTAAAAAGAAAGCTTGTAGAAAATCTTTTAGAAAGGATGCCAAGAAACGGGCTTTCAAGAAAATGTCAGGATAAGTACCTTAATTTTGTTGTAAACGCATATGTTAATGGAAAATCAGAATATCTAGTTAATGAAGCACTTAATTATCACAGACGTAACGGCTTTGTAAGAGTTATTTATAATAGAATAGAGTATGCAATAAAGAAAGATTCTTTAAAAATAATTGCAGGGGTTTTAGGAAGGCATCACGAGGATTTAATGTGCGATGTTCTGTTTGCAGACAGTGTGCTTGATTTCTGCGTTAAAGCTGGCCTGGAAAAGAAACTTATGAGATACTTGAATTATAATCAGGATAATGAACTAAAAGATTTCTTAAAAAGAAAATACAAAGAGAAAATAAGGTTTCCTGATGACAGAAAAATTCTCAAGCAGATAGCAAAAAAACAAGAGTTTTATCTATTTATTCTAAAAGAGATTTTGTATAAAAAGGATAATCAGAAGTAATGGTTTTTTGTAAGTTTAGTTTTTGGATTTTCTTCTTTTTACCTTGCTTCCTGAGTCATAATTTATTTTTGAAAACAAGTAGATATAAAGTATTGGTATTATGCCGAGAGTGTTTGTTAAGGCAATAATGACAAACCATATTGGAGAGTTGTTTCTTGCAGACTTCCAGAGGCCGAAAAACTTCCAGAATATAGACCATATCATAATTACTGATAGAATAGCCATTACTGTTAAAGGAGAGATTCCGTAATGATTTGAGACTCCTAAAACAAACTCGTTATAGATACTTTCTTTTAAGGATGCAGGAAACAGATTCATTTTACAAGATTATAAGAGACTGTTGAGCCTTTCTTCAAGGTCCTCTGATGAAACAGCACCTACAGACTGGCTGACAATCTCTCCATCTTTAAATATAATTATTGTAGGGATTGAGGCAACATTAAATCTCTGTGCAAGTTCAGGATTTTCCTCAACATTCACCTTTCCGAATTTAATTTTGCCTTTGAATTTCTCTGAAAGCTCATCAATTATCGGAGACATCATAATGCAAGGCATGCACCAGTCTGCAAAAAAGTCAATCAACACAGTGCCTTCTTTCACAAAATCATTAAACTCAGTGCTGCTCAATTCAGGAACTTTGTCATTGTTTGCCATTTTCAGCCTAATTTAACAATTCAGAAGCTGTTTATAAAAGTTTCGTGACTGAGAAATTATCCGGAATGAGTTTAATTGGAGCAAAAACCTTCTATTATTCAGCTTTCTTCAACTTCCTCAGTAAAACATCAATTGCTTTTGAGGGATTTCTGCTTTTCTGTATGTAGGAGCCAACAACAAACCTCTCTGCTCCGGATTTTCTTGCACTGCTTATTGTGCAGGGATTTATTCCGCCGTCAATCTCTACCTCAATAGAGGGATTAAGTTTTTTTATCTCAGATATTTTTTTGAGAGTTGATGGCAGAAATTTGCTTCCATAAAATCCAGGGTTTACACTCATTATCAAAACACTGTCAAGAACTCTCAAAAACTGCCTGATTTTTCTTATAGGAGTTTCTGGATTTAATGCAACAGCAGCTTTTCTTTTCTTGCTTTTTATGAGTTTAATTATCCTTCCTGTTTCTTTTGGGTTTTTGAAGCGTTCAATATGAAAGATAATCTTATCTGCTTTTTTCCAGTTTTTTGTTATCCATTCTTTAGGATTTGAGATCATTAAATGAGCTTCGTATTTTTTCCCTCTGCCAAGTCTTTTAGAAACTGAAAGATTAAAATCAAAATTCAAGGAAGTGTTTTTTACAAATTTCCCATCCATAATATCAAGATGAATCCATGAATAGCTGTTTTTTGCTTTTTGCAGTTTTTCAATTAGTTTTTCCATCTCCTGCTGAGAGCGTGCAATTACAGAAGGAACAATCGGTTTTTTCATTTTCTTATTTTTTAAGATATTTGAGTATCTTTTCAAGCCTTCTTTTATGCCTTCCTCCATCAAAGCCGTTATTAAGAAATACTTTTATTGCTCTTTTGGCTTCTCTTTCACTAACAAATCTTGCTCCTAATGATAAAATATTGGCATTGTTGTGAGCTCTTGCCATTCTTACTATTTTTGTGCTCCCTCCGTGATAGAGTGCTGCTCTTATCTCTTTAATTTTATTCATTGCTATAGCCTCGCCTTGCCCAGATCCTGCAAATGAAATTCCAATGCTTTTTTTGTCTTTTGCAACTTTTTTTGCAAGAGGAATTACAAAATCCGGGTAATCATCCTCAGGATTGTATTGAAAAGGACCTACATCTATAACCTCATATCCGAGCTTTTTTAAAAACGGCTTCAGTTTTTCTTTAAGCTTAAAACCTGCATGGTCTCCTCCAACATAGATTCTTTTTATCTCCATTTTGCTGCTTTTTTCTTAATAATATTTTTTAGGATTTTTGCGTGTTTCTCTGAGTCTTTTTTTATAAGATTAAACAGTTTTGTGCACTCCTTGTGATTGCAATCTTTTGCATCAGCTATGTATCTGTCTATATTCCATAACAAACACAGCTTCTTGCTCAGTTGTTTTATGCAGTTGTATGTGCAATTATCAACTAAAGGCTTTTTCATTTTATTCAAC
>WAQV01000020.1 GCA_015520065.1 Candidatus Pacearchaeota archaeon
CATCCCTTGTGTCCTTTTTGATAAATTTCTTACTCAACCGGCTTTTGGATTATCTAATAGTGATTTAAAAAACGAAATACCTTCTTTAGTAAGAAGAGAGGTGTTTACAAATTTGTCCCAAAAAGGAAGCAAGATTATTAATTAGTTTTCTGAATCTTGTTTTAAAGGTAATTAGTGGAAAACAAAAAAGGATAAATTTTAGAGATAACTTTAAATAAACTCCAATCATGAGTTAATCAAAGGAGGTGTTAAAATGGATATATGCAATGCCTGCGGCAATGAGTCAGAAACCTGCAGTAATTGTGGAAGGTGCGAGAATTGCTGCAACTGTAATGATGGTTGAAATGACACTTACGAGTAAGCAGCTAAAAAAGTGTTAAGAGTGTTAATTGCTTTTAAAGAGAGATTTAAAAAACTTTAAATATGCTTTTGCCTATTTTAAAATATGAAGATACTTGAAAAAAGAGGTATAGAAAAAATTGCAATAATAGTTGTTGCGGTTATACTCATTATTACTCTTTACTTTACATTTTTCTTCTCTTACACTTGCAAAGATATTGCATGCTATAAATCCCATCAGGAAAAGTGCGTTAAAACTACTTTTATAGACGATACTAAAGAGATAACCTGGTATTATGAAATAAAAGGAAAAAAAGGGAAAACATGTGAAATCTATGTAGAAGTTCTTCAGATAAAAGAGGGAAGCCCTGACAAATTAAGCCTTGAGGGACAGTCTATGAATTGCTATCTGCCGCTTAAAGATACACGTATTCCAAGGTCAGACATCTCTCTTTGTCACGGAATTCTTAAAGAAGAGCTTCAGAACATAATAATAAAGAAACTTCACTCATACGTGGTTGAAAACATAGGCGAAATTAAAGAAGAGCTTAAAAGTGCTGTTTAATTTTAGGTAGAAGTTCTTTGAATCATAAAGAATAAAGAATGGAACAAAAAACTCTTTCAGATCTTGAGAAGAAATATGAAATTGATTTAAACAGAGTGGCATCTAAAATCAAAAAAGAAAAAGCAAAGCTGGTTCTATTGCAATTTCCAGACGGCTTAAAACAATATGCAACATCAATAACTGATTATCTCAGAGAGAAAATTCCTGATGCAGAATTTATAATCTGGGCTGGAAGCTGCTTTGGGGCATGCGATGTTCCTTTGCTGGCTGTTTCTGAATCTGCAATTAAAGGGCAAAAAATAGATATGATAATCCAGTTTGGGCATAATGCTTTAATGCCTGATTATCTGTAAGAGGTTAAAAAATGGATATAAAATTCGGTCCTGCAGGGCTTGGTGGAGTAAATGAAGCAATACAGAACCTTCAAGAGTATAGCAAGCTAGGACTTAAAGCATGCGAAATAGCATTCACTTATGGGATATATATTACAAAAAAAGAGGATGCTATTAAAATAGGCAAGGCTGCAAAAAAACTTGGCATTGATTTGACAATTCATGCTCCTTACTGGATTAATCTGAATTCTGCAGATAAAACTAAAACTGAAAAAAGCAAATACAGAATTATCAAGTGCTGCGAGATTGGAACATTTTTAGGAGCAAAAAAAGTGGTGTTTCACCCTGGTTACTATGGAAAGAAAAGCAAAGAAGAAACTTACGAAATTATTAAAAAACATATCCTGGAAATCCAAAAAGAAATTCAGAGAAAAAGGTTAACTCCAAAACTCGCTCCTGAGACATCTGGAAAAGTAAATGTTTTTGGAAGCCTTGATGAAATATGCAATCTTGTGAAAGACACTGGTTGCAGTTTTTGCATTGATTTTGCTCATATTCTTGCAAGGTATAAAGACTATAGATTTAAAGATGTTTTTTCAATGTTTAAAAACCATAAGGAATTTCATATACATTTTTCAGGAATCAACTATGGAATTAAAGGAGAAAGAAACCACAAAAAGACTCCTGAAAAAGAGCTGAAAAAGCTTTTGGCAAGCCTTCCGAAAAACAAAAAAATCACAATCATAAATGAAAGCCCTTTTCCTGTAGAAGACTCTGTAATGGGTGTAAGGCTTTTAAAGACTATTAGGAGAACATAGAGTTATTTTTGCAAAAAGTCCTAAAATTCACTATTTGTCATTAACATTCAGTACTATGTAATTAAAATATTCTGTCATCACCATAAAGTTTATAAAGATGTTGAAGATGTCAATTTTACAGAAAACATTGTTTTCTGGAAAACTAAAATGGAAAAGAAAAAAATGAACGGAAAAAACCTGATGGTTTTTTTCCTTGCAGCGGTTGCAGGAATTTTGCTCTTAGCAACCAGCATTAACGCAGCGACTACTGACATAGCAACAATAGACTCTGTTAAGGTAAACGGAGTCTATGAGAATGGAAGTGAAGACATAAGCGTAATTGCTGGAGAGACTGTGACTGTGGAAGTGTTCTTTACAGCTCTGGAGAATGCGTCTGATGTCAGACTTAAGGCAGAGCTTGAGGGAACAAAGATAGACACAGAGGCTAAGACAAAATCCTTTGACGTTGAGGCTGGAAAGAGATACAGGAAAGTAGTGAAGCTTAAGGTCCCTTATGAACTTAAGGATGAGGTGAGTGACGACCTTCCTTTAAGAATAAAAATCTGGAACAATGACTTTAACACAGAATACCCTGAGATCATCCTTAGAGTTCAGAGACCAACATACAACGCAGAGGTTATGTCAATAAGCGCTCCACAGACTGTTGAAGCAGGAGAGATGCTTCCAGTTGATGTGGTGCTAAAGAACACAGGTTACAACTACCTTGACGACCTTTATGTTAAGGTAAGTGTGCCTGCGCTTGGAATTGAGAGAACCTCTTACTTTGGGGACCTTGTTGCAATAGAGTGTGCTCCAAATGACGGAGAGTATTCCTGTGATGAGAGTGATGAAGACACAGCAAGAAAGAGATTCTATCTTCAGATCCCTTACAATGCAGAGCCTGGGATCTACACAATTGAGGTAGAAGCAAGAAACTCTGACCTTACTGTTAGTGCAACAAGAGAGATTGCAATAAGCAATGATGTGCCTAGCATTGCTATGAGGTCAGGGGACAACCTTCTTGTTGTAAATCCTACAAACAAGATAAAGGTTTACAAGCTAGTGTCTCCATACCAGGAATCTCTTGTTGTTGTTCCAGCAGGCTCTAGCAAGGAAGTTCCTGTAACAATAGAGACTGACTCAGACGGCAAGTATGACTTTGAAGTAAGTCTGCTTGTTGGTGACAGTGTTGTTGAAACAGTCTCTTTCAGCGGAACTCAGGAAAAAAGCAAAGTAACCAGCCCTATTGCAGTATTGACAATAATACTTGCAATAGTGTTTATCGTATTGCTGGTTGTATTGATCGTCCTGCTTGGAAAAAAACCTGAAGAAAGCGAGGAATTCGGAGAAAGCTATTATTAAGTTTGTTTTTAATTTCTTATTTTTCTTTTTTCTTTTTTTATTTTTTAATTATCTAAGAAGTGAAAAGTTCTAACTGAAAACTAAGTCTAATCAATGCCTCTTTGAAGAGAGTAAAGCTGAAAATACTTTCCTTTCTTTTTCATTAATTCTGCATGCCTTCCAACCTCTACAATTCTTCCTTTGTCAAGAACAACTATCTTGTCTGCATTCTTCACAGTTGAAAACCTGTGAGCAATAATAATTGTGGTTCTTCCGTGAATCAGTTTGTTTATCCCTTCCTGAACCTTTTTCTCTGACATCGCATCAAGAGAAGCTGTTGGTTCATCAAGAAGAAGGATTTTCGGGTTTTTGAGAAAAGCCATTGTTAATGCTAATCTTTGTTTTTGTCCTGTGGAAAGCTTAATGCCCCTCTCTCCAACAAGAGTTCTATACCCTTTTGGAAGCTTAATTATAAATTCGTGAGCATTTGCAGCTTTTGCTGCCCTTACAATGTCCTCTTTACTGGCTGATGGATTTGCATATTTTATGTTGCTTATCAGAGTATCATTAAAAACACTTATCTCCTGCGGAACAACTGCTATCTGCTCTCTCATCCATTTAAGCTTCAGCTTCCTTATATCAACTCCGTCAAAAAGTATTTGCCCTTTCAATGGTTTGTAATATCCTAAGATTAATTCTGAGAGGGTTGTTTTTCCTACTCCACTTTCACCAACTAAAGCAACAGTTTCACCAGGACTTATTTTAAGATTTATGTCTTTCAAAACCTCAACTCCGTTATTGTAGGAGAAGTATACATTCCTGAACTCTATCTCTCCTCTAAAATTCTTAATGGTTTTATTTCCATGTTTCATTGCCTCAGGAACAAGCCCTTTAAGCCAAAAGATTCTTTTGATTGCAACTGAGGCTCTCTTATAGCTTCTGTAAAAAGATGCAAGCCTAAAGAAAGGAGTATATGAAAAAGTAATATAACCAAAAAACATTACGAATTCTCCCTGAGTTATATTGCCGCTTCTAAGAAAAAATATTGCTGTCCCTAAAACAATTACAAAACTCAAATTATAGATTATCCCTTGCACATTCATCATTTTTGCTGTTTCCCTTGAGCTTGCAGCATACGGCTTTACTGACTTCTCAACAAGAGAGTTTTCAATGCTCTTTTTTTCATTATCTTCCATAGCAAAGTTTTTTACAAGGAAAACATTATACAACTTGTCATAAACATTTCCATACTCTCTGTCAAATACCTCGCGCATCTTTTTCTGGCTTCTTAGTATTGCTGGAGTCATTTTTAGAGTTGCAAATGTGTAAACTATAAAAGTGAAAATTACTATCAGAGCAAGCTGCCACTGGATAATAAACATCATTATTATTGAAAACACGAGAAATATTATTGAAGGAAGAGTTTCTGAAACAATCTCAATCATATGTTGTATGTGCCACGAGCCTCTTGAGATTTTTTCAAGTATTGTTCCTGTCTTTTTGGTTTTATGGAAGTTTATTGGAAGAGTTAAAAAGTGGCCATAAGCTTCGGATTCCAGCCTTAGTGATATTTTTGCTCCTAAAACATCACCTAACTCAAAGGTTTTCTTGGATGTGTAATTAGATGCTAATCCTAAAAATGCCCATATCCCTATAAGAGACAATAAAAGAGTTATTGGGGTGTTCGGAATTATTGCAAGGTCAAAAAGACGCCCGTAAATATAAGGA
>WAQV01000021.1 GCA_015520065.1 Candidatus Pacearchaeota archaeon
AGTCAGTTGCAATTGACTACAAAGCAATGAAAGAAACAAGCATTTACGAGTTCAAAATTAACTCAGACATACTTAAAAGAGTTCTTGAAAGGGATGTTTACAACCAGCTTTGCAAAATGTATCTAAGAGGCAACATAAATATCAACTCTGAGCTTTGGTCAAGAATAATTTATGATGCATTGCACTCCTTTGACACTACAAACCTTAATTCCTCTCTTATTGAAGCATTAAAGCCCCTTTATTTTGGCAGATGCGTTTCATTCATAAAAGAGACTCTTGACCTTTCCTCAATAGAAAGCGAGAAAATAATTCAAAAGCAAGCAAGAGTATTCTTTCATAACAGAAAATACTTATTGAAAAAATATGAAGAACATTCTAAAAAGAAAGAAGCAATAAAAGTTCTTGTTGAAAGATTTTCATCAGTGATAAAAGATGTAAACAATAAGCATCAGTATAACTCGTATCCGCAATCTCTAAGCATTTCTACAATAACCTCCAATGGAATTCCCCACAATAGATTATTATAACTTCCCTTAATCTTTCTAACAAAAGTAGAGCTGTATTTTCTTAAAGGGTCGTATCCCAGCGCATAAGTGTTGAATTTTTGATCTTGTTCTAGATATTTGTTGATTTCAGAGTCAGTTAGATTTCTCATTTCGACATCTGAAACTACTACATTAGAAAGAGTTTTTCCAGATTCTAGATTCTTCATATGAATTCCAGTGTAAAACTGAAAAACCTCTCCAGACAGAGTTTTTAATCTTTGAAACGCTTCTTTTTTTGATTTTGGTTTTTCAAGAATCTGTCCTTTGTGCCACCCCACAGAATCAAATCCTATCACAATCCCAGAGCTATAATGCCTAGCAACAGCATCGGCTTTCAGTCTTGCTAAATGAAGAACGAGTTCCTTAGGTGAGTTTGGTCTTTCATCAAAATATTCGTTAATATTACTGCTATGAGCAGTAAAGTCTATATCAAGAGATCTGAAAGCATCCAGCCTATATGGAGAAGATGTAGCTAATATTATTTTTGTCATAGATGAGCTATGACTATAGAAATATATAAAATTTATGAAGTTATTTAACAACAATCTCTGATGGTTTCACTTCATACTCACTCAATACAGGCTTTCCGTTTTCCTCTCTCAGTAAATACTCTTTATTATCTATCTTAATAATTGTTTCTGATTCTAAAGAGATTCAAAATATCCTACTTAATAAATCTCCTAATGATTTCCATAAAAGAAGGGTAAACTTTTTTCCATCTATATCTTTTATAAACAAAAATTTTTGTACCAGACCGAATATTATCTGATAAGCTATCGAATCCTTTTTTTATGTATATTCGAGAATTTTCAGCCACATATCCAACTTCTTCTCCTGCCCTTCCGTTTACAGTTATTTTTGAATTTTTAGAATGATGTCCAACCCTCTCCTTTACATCTCCGTTAACTATTATTGTAGCGTTTTTAGAACAATATCCAACATTTCCTTCTGCATCTCCGTTTATAACAATAGTAGTATCTTGAGAATTCCATCCAACATAACCTCCTGCATTACCATTTATAGTTATTTTAGAATTTTGGGATCCAACTCCTACATAATCACTTGCATTTCCATTTACTATTATCTTAGAATTTTGGGAGTTGCATCCTAAATCTCCTCCTACATTTCCTTCTATAACTAGTTCTTTTCCTCTTAAGCAACCTCCTAAGTTATCGAGTAAAATCTCTTCCTTATTAAGTTCTGAAACATCGATTCTAAATTTGTCATCATTAGACAGATTCATTAAAGCGGAGAGATATGCCGTCATGAAATCTTTAGCGTTATTCATACCTACAACCTCTCCTAAGATTTTATGTTGAGAGGCAAATCTACTTTTAACAAAAGAATATATATCATCTGCCCTTGGAATTATCTCATACTCTTCAATCAAAGATTCTGCAACAGATACTCCTTCATCCAATGATTTTATTACACTTCTAAAATCATATGCATATTGAATAAACTCTTTACACCCTTCACAGATTTTCTCGAGGTTTGAAGAAGGAACACCTGTAACTCTTAATTTACTCTTTGTTTGTTCTAAAGATAAAAGTTTTTCATCCATAAAAAAGGGATAAAGGATGAGTTTATAAACCTTTCGGTTATTTAACTACTTTTTAGTTAAAAAATAGAAATCTGCTAAAAAATATCTCTTTGCTCACAAAAATTACATAAAGCTTTTAATTTATATCAGCTTAATAAATTAATGAAAACTGGCAAAGAGCCTAAAAAAACTCTTCTGAAAACATTTCTGAACGCAAACTTCATTAAGGCAGTTACTGGGTTTTTTATTCTCGCAATAACAGTTATAGCAGTAGGAAGCTATTTTATGTTTGACAACACTCTTATTGGGCCTGCATTCTTGGTTTTAGGGATTTTAAGTTTGAGTGTTTTAAGCATGTTCGGAATAAAGCCTAAAACAATATATCCTGATATGATTTTTGGGTTTGTTGATAACAGTGTTTTGGTTTTTGCTGCAGTGCTAGGTGGAAAGTATGCAGGAATTGTAGGTGCAGTAGTCGGAGGTGTTGCAGGAAATACAATAACTGACGGCATAGGAGGGCTTTTTGAGGGTTATGTTGCAGAAAGGCAGAGGGATTTAAAAATAAAAAACCATAGAAATGCTCTATCCTCATCTCTTGGAAAAATGACTGGTTGCCTATTTGGTGCTGGAATCGGGCTTACTCTGCTTAACATACAACATTTTATCCAGCTGATGCTTTAATTATCCTTAATTCAAAGGGAAGGACATTAATTTTCTATTAAAAATAAATAATTCTCCATTATGATATCTTTGTAGGAGGCTTCTTTTACCCTTCTACCCTCTTTTCTTCCCCCTCTTCAAAAGAGGGGATTTTTTCTTATCAATAAAAAACTTTCCTATCTCGAAAATAAGCACTCCTGAAACAGCAAAAGGCAGAATTAAAATCCAGTCAATTGCATTCAGACTGACAAGGCTAAAAACTCCTGATAAAGGGGAGTAAATCAATAACAGATGAAGCGCTGCAGAGAATAAAACAGCATAATTAATCCACTTGTTTGAGAAAAAGTTCCTTATCCCTTGTTTAAACCCATCCTTAAACAAAGATTTATTGGTTCTGCATGAGTAAACGAAAAACAGCTCAAAAAGTATTGCTCCTGTCAAAACCAGGGTTCTCGTTTTTTCAATCTCAAAATTATTAATTCCTATAAGATAAATCAAAAGTTCTGCAAAAAACGCCACGCTTCCTGCAATAATTATAAATTTCCATATCCCATCAAGAATGCTTTTTTCTTTTCTCGGAGGAGTTTTCATTACATCCTCTCCTTTCTCAAAAATAAGCGCAAGTGCAGGAAAAGAGTCTGTAATTAGATTCATCCATAATATCTGCAAAGGAATCAATGGCAAAGGAAGCCTGAAAAACAAGGCAAAAAGAACTAAAAAGATTGCACTAAAATTAACTGAGAGAAGATATTTTGTAAATTTTTTAATGTTATCGTAAGTTTTTCTTCCTTCTTTGACGCCTTCAACAATTGATTTGAAGTTATCATCAACAAGAATTATGTCAGAGCTATCACGAGCAACATCAGTTCCTCTTTTTCCCATGGCTATTCCAACATCTGCTGATTTTAGTGCCAGTGAGTCATTTATTCCGTCTCCTGTTATTGCAACAATCTCTCCTTTTTTCTGAAGGATTTTAGTTATTCTCAACTTTTGATGAGGAGTTGTTCTTGCAAAAACTGAAATCTCATCAATAACATTTTCTAATTCTGAATCTGTCATTTTTTCAAGCTCTTCTTCTGTGAGGATTTTTCCGCTAATGCCTATTTTCTTTGCTATTGCCATTGCTGTAATTTCCGAGTCCCCAGTAATCATTTTTACAGAGATTCCAGCAGCCTTGCATTCCTTTATTGCTTCTTTAACCTCTTTTCTTGGAGGGTCTAACATTCCTATAAATCCCAAAAAAGCCATTCCTTTTTCAACAGGGTTTTTTGAATGAAAAATCTTGTAAGCAAAGCCTAAAACTCTCAAAGCATCAAGCTCCATTTTTTTAAGCTGCTCTCTTAGAAAGTTTTTTCTTTCTTCTGAAAGCTTTTTTATGCCTCTGCTGGAAAACTCAAAACCACATGCCTCGAGAATTTTTTCAGGAGCTCCTTTTGAGTAAAGAGTGTAATGCCTTCCGGAACTTCTTAAAACAGACATCATCTTTCTTTTTGAGTCAAAATCAATCTTCTTTACTGACGGCTCGAGTTCAGTCATTATTTTTTTGTCCAGCCCTAAGTCAAGAGCTGCTGAAAGAAGAGCTTCTTCTGTAGGATCTCCAAAAAGAACATACCTTCCTTTAACTAACTCAAATCTTGCATCATTGCAAAGAATGCTTGTTTTTAATAACTGAAAGACATCTTTGCTTTTCTTCAAATTTATTTTTCTTTCTTTGATTTTGTTGCCAGATGACATTGTTACCTGATACAATCCGTCTTCTCTTTTTTCATAAAAACTGTTTCCAACAAACAGCTTTTGGACTTTCATTTTTTCCTCAGTTATTGTTCCTGTTTTATCAGAACAGATAACACTGATACTTCCGAGGCTTTCCACTGCCGGAAGCCTTCTTACAATTACATTGCGCTTTGACATAAACATTGAAGAAATTGCAAATGCCAGAGTCAAAACAGTCGGAAGCCCTTCTGGAATGGCTGAAACAGCAAGAGCAACAGCTGTAAAAAACATCTCCATGCTGTCAAACTGTTCCAAAATTCCTAAAAGCATCACAATGCCTACAAAACCCAAAATGAAAATTCCAATTTGTTTTGAAAAAGTGTCTAAACGTTTTTGAACAGGAGTTTTTTGCAATTCTATATCCTGAAGGGTTTCTGCAATCTTTCCAAAAACACTCTTCATTCCTGTAGCTACAACAACTGCTTTTGCTCTGCCTCTCGTAATTTGAGTGCCAGCAAACAACATATTTTTCATTTCTGTAATTGAAGCCTTTTCAGGAAGCCTTTCAGAAGACTTTGCAACAGGCAAACTCTCGCCTGTTAAAGCTGCCTCATTAGCCTGCAGATTTTCTGCCTCAATAATCCTGCAGTCTGCATTGACACTGTCTCCTGCATTCAGTATTACAATGTCTCCAGGAACAAGCTCAGAAGATGGAACTTCTGTCATAACTCCATTCCTTATGACTAATGATTTGGGAACTATCAGTCTTTTCAGACTTATAATTGCTTTTTCTGCCCTGTATTGCTGAAAAAATCCTATAGCTGCATTTAAAACAACTATTGCTGAGATTGCTATTCCGTCAAGAAAGTTTCCTATGAAAAAAGAAACTGCTGCGGCAATTATTAAGATATAAACTAAGAACGATTTAAACTGCTCAAGAAGAATTCTTAATGGCCTTAACCTATGAGTTTTCTTTATTGTGTTTTTTCCATACCTCTCAAGCCTCTTTTTTGCCTCTTCTTCAGAAAGCCCTTTTTCAGAAGTTGCTAACTCTTTAAACACCTCTTCTTTTGTTTTTGAATGAAAAAAATAATTAACATCCATTAACAGTTGTATGTAAAAACAATAATTAAAGTTTACTAACTATTATTTTCCTGAAAGCTATTTTTGGGAGATAGAAATTGCCTATATTTTTTATCTCCTTTCCAATCCCTTCAATATTGTTTAGCAGCTCAATCATTTTTCCTTTAATCATTACATCTTTCACAGCTGTTTTTTTCCTGTTTTTCAGAAAAAAAGTTCCCATGGATTTAACTGAAAACTCTGTTGTTAATTCATTTGACGTATGGGCTCCTACAACCCCTTTAACAATTAATGCCTCGTCAACATCAATTCCCTTTCCTTTTCCTACAATAATATTGTTAAAACCTATTCCGCTTCCAGTTGAGTTTCCTGTAGATTCTTTATTCATATGCTTGCCTGTATTGTAATCATAAATGAAGCTTTTCACAACTCCTTTTTTAACAAGTTCTGTAGTTCTGCAAGGTGTTCCTTCACCATCAAATCCTTTGCTCTCTATTCCTCCTTCCAACACTCCAGAGTCTGTTAAATTAAAATTCTCTGAAAAGAGTTTGCTTCCTTCTTTTTCAGCAAGAATGCTTCTTTTTTTCAACACATTCAATCCATTAAAGTTTGAAAGAAATGCCTCATCTAAGAGTTCAGCAAAAGCTCCTTGTTCCAAAATAACAACCTCTGGAATCTTTTTAAGTTTAACAGGGTTTTTTAGTTCTCTTGTTTCGTTTAGTGTCTGTTTTGAAAAATCCTCAATTTTCTTTTTTGATGGAAGCTTTCTAGAAAAATAGCTATCACCATACGAGACAGGCTGTTTTTGTTTTTTCTGGCTGATAATGTATTCTGCATACGCTCTGAAAAGAGTTCCTTTCTCAGAAAAATCAATTCCTTCTGAATTTACTAGATTTCTTTTAAAAACAGAGTATTCAAAAGCTCCATAAGGCATGGATTCATTTTTTTTCAGGTTGACAATTAATGCCTCTGAGTGTTTTAATATATCTTCTTCGCTTTTTGGAGAGTCATAAAGTCCTTTAATTCTTTTTGGTTTGGATGGTTTTGGAAGCCCATAAAAATATTCAAGGTTTTCAGAAGCTTTTGCAACTCTGACTGCTTTATTTAAAAGCTCTTCAGAAAAAGTGTTTCCTGTTGCTCTTCCGTGTTTTTTTCCAATCCATACAGAAACTGAAACTCTTTGAGAAGTTACTTTTGAAAAGTCTTTAAGCTTCTGTTTTTCAAAAATAACTTTGTTTGATGTTGCATTTAAAGTTTCTACTTGCGCAAAATCTATCTTTCTGCTTCTTTTGAATTTCCTGATTACGTTATAAATGTTTTCCATTTTATCCTAAGTGAGCTTTTTCAACAAAAACAGCAGGATTTTTTCCTCCTGAATAGACTCTTTGGCCGTCTTTTCCGCAAAACCCGTCGCTCTTTTCAGAATATTTGTTTTCAACAAACTTTATTTTTCTTAAGATATCTAAAGTATGCCCTCCAATAGCTCCTCCTCTTACAGGGTTGACTATTTTGCCATTTTCTACATAATACGCATCAACAACTCCAAACTGAAAACCTCCATCAGCAGGGTTTGTAGCTCCTCCATTAAACCCTCTCAAGAAATACCCTTTTTTTATTTTTTTAATCAATTCTTTGAAAGAGTAATCTCCTTTTTCTACATAAGTATTGCTCATTCTTACTATTGGCTTGTACAGTGCATTTTCTGCTCTTGCATTTCCAGTAGGAGCTGTCTTCATTTTCAAAGAGGTTTCTAAAGAATGAAGATAAGTGTTTAAAATTCCTTTTTTAATAATATAATTTTTTTTTGATTTTATTCCCTCATCATCATAATAATAACATCCCCACTCTCTATAATTGCCTTGTGTTGGGTCGTCTATTACGCTTACTCTTGGATTCGCTATTTTTTTGTTCAGCTTTCCTTTCAGGCAGCTCGCTCCATGCAATACTGTATCTGCTTCTGACGCATGCCCTAATGCCTCATGAACAAAAACTCCAGTAAGTTCACCAGACATAACTACATCCCATTTCCCTGGCTTTAGATGAGGTGCCTTAAGGAATTTCTTTGACCTTGCAATTGTTTTGTCAAGCTCTTTTTGAACGTTTTTCAGGGCTTCAAACCCTCCTAATGCTGACACCTTAAACATTTTTTCCTCAGTATTTCCTGCTTCTGCAGCAGAAACCCCTCCAACCAAAAATACACTGTCTGTCTCTTGAAAAATCTCTTTTGAGCTGCTGATAAAAAGCTTTTTTTCTGTTCTGTCTGCATATCTAAGATAAACACTTTTTATAGGAGCTTTTAACTCATAGTTTTGTTCCAACAGAAGATTTTTCTTTTCCCTTATATCCAAATCCATGATATTCTTTTTTCCTTTAATCATTTTTTTGTCCTTTATTTCCTTAAACAAATCAGAACTGAAAATTTCTTTAGGAGTTTTTCTCTCTGATTTCTTCTTTTTTAATGATATTAAGTTAGAAATTTTAATTGCCTGTCTTATTGTTTTTCTTATGCTTTCTCTATCTGTCTTTGTTGTAGCTGCAAATCCCCAGCTGTTTTTGTCAAAAACCCTTATACTAACTCCTTCTGTTTCACTCTCGCTTATCTGTCTTAATTCCTTGTTCCATAACAGAATTCCTGAACTTATAATTTTATTATATCTGCAATCCCAGTAAGCAACTTTGTGTTTTTCAAACTCTTTTTTAATAAAATCTGCGTCAATCATGAATCAAGAAATTTTAATAGATATATAAATTTATTTGAAATCATTTTACAAATTCAACATTCTCAAAATTCTTAAACTCTTTATCCCCTGTTAAGAATTTCACTCCGAGTTTTTTCGCCATAACATAGCTAATGCAATCAGTCATTGAGATTTTCTTCTTTTTATGCTTAACTCTGAAACGCATTGCCTCAATAATTGTCTCAAAATCTGCATTAACTATAAAGTCCTTATATTTTCTTAAATAAACTTCTGTATCTTTTTTTGTCTTATTTTCTTCCAAAAGAAGCTTGTAAGATAGTTCTGCAAAAATAAATTCATTTATTATTATTTCGCAATCAATATATGGAAGATAGTTTTTATTTCCAGAAAGAATTTCTAAAATTGCATAAGTATCAAAAAGATAGATATTTTCAGTCATTGTAGAGTTCTTTGTCAATCTCCTTCATTATTTTTGAGACCGGTTTTTTGAATTTAAACATTCCAAAACCTTCCCTAAGCACTTTATTTCTATTTTTTTTCTTGATCAGTAATACAATCTCTTCTCCCTCAATAAAGTTTTCTCTATTAATTTCTTTTTTAGGTATAACTAAGCCAAAAGAGTTTCCCCATTTCCTTATCCTTGTTTTAAGCTCTATCATGTATAAACAATATAATTATACTATATAAACCTTTCTATCTTCCTTCAAAAACAATATATCTTTCTCCAGCAAACTCAAACTCATCAATTATATTGAAGTTTTCTTCTATAAATTTGTTAATCCATCTCCTCTTTGCAAGAAACTTTTTTCTTTTAATCATACTTTTTGTTGCATAACTTAAAACAACCCTGTTGGAAATTTTTGAAATCTCTAATAAAAGTTTTTTTGAGTAATCCTTTTCCATTGCTTCAAGAGAGTCAATAACTTTAAAGAGAAAAACAACTCTAGGACTTTTTGCGTCTTTAATTATTTTTTTTATTCTTTCAACCTCAAACAAGCTTAAATGAACTGCTTTTGCTTTTTTCTTATGTTTTTTAAAATAAAGATTCATCAGGTCAACAAACTGTCCTACTGCCTCAATTGCAATGTATTCAACATCATAGCCAAGATTCTCAAAATAGAAATAACTAAAACCATTAATACCTGCCCCTAAATCAATTATACTGATTTTCTTTTTCATTCTCTTAAGGCATCTTTTATAGATTTCCACATAATAAGGAAGCCTTTCCCTTGTTGACAGGTGTTTTCTTAAAAACCACTCTTCTTTCTTTGATTCTATTTTTTTAACAGACAGCAGTTTCTGGCTCCCAAATGCAGAAAAAATCTTTCTTAAAAAATCCCTCACAAGCTTTATTTTTTCCTTTTCTGTATAGAACTGCTTGTTGAATTTTTTAAATGCGATCTCAACATCTCTTTCAGGAAGTTTTGAGAACTCTTTTTTCTGAGTTAGTTTTTTGATTAAATTTTTATCAATCATCTTCAAAAACCCCTGCTAACTCTCTCCAATAGCCAATAATATCATTATCAATGCTCACAAGATAAATTTCCTTGAAGTCTTTTTCATAATTTTTTGCTGCATTAAAAATTATCTCACTGCCAAGTTTTTTGTCAAATCCGAAAATTCCGCATGAAACTGCAGGCAGAGCAATAGTTTTAACTTTCAGCTTTTTGGCAAGCTCAAAAACATTTTTTATTGACTCTTCCAAAAGTTTTTCATCTGTTCCTCTAGGACCAACAACATGAATCACATATTTAATTCCTTTTTCTTTCAATTTTCCAGCAGAAGTAAAAACTGCTTCAGCTGTTTTAAGCCTGCCTTTTTTCCTTATTATATCTCTACTTTCATCAATTAGGGTTTTTCCGCAGGCATTTGCTATTGCTCTAGCCACACCTCCTCCATGAAACAGCATCTCATTTGCTGCATTCACAATTGCTCCTTCTTCTAATTGCAATGAAGTTATGTCTCCCTCAAAGATTTTTATCATTTTTTGCTTACAAATTTGTTTCCTTTAATATAAAACCTTAATTTTTCTGGAAGGTCTTTTTTAATTCCTATTCTGTATGCTTCTGCAATTTCAAAACTTCCTTCAGAGCCTTTTCCAGTTTTTTCGTTTTCTTCAATCCAGATTTCCTTGTTGTTAAACAAGTTTTTATGGTGCAAACTCTTGTCAATTTTTAAGGCCTTTGTTAGTAAGCCGGGTCCTTTAGTGTTTGCTTCAAAGTTTAATGGCTCAACAGCCCTTACTAAAACTGCCTCAGCTTTTCCTTTTTTTCCTGTCACAAAATTAATAAGCCAGTTATTATGAACTCCATAAACCAAAATGCTACCAGGCTCGTCTTCCATCACTTCTTTTAAATTCCCGTTCTTGCATGCTCTCGACGCAGGGTCTTTATTGTCAAAATATGCCTCAGTTTCAACAATTTTAGCCTTAAAAGTTTCTCCATCAACAACTCTCACAAGCACTTTTCCTAACAGTTCTCTGGCAACAGTCTTTGCATCTCTTGCAAAAAACTCTTTTCCGAGTTTAAGTAATTTTTCTCCCATTAAACTTTTTAAGCTGAAAGGGTTTTAAAATATAATGAAGCCTAATTACAAAAATATATTCATATTTTTTGCTGTGACAATAGCAGTTATTGTTGCAGTTATTATTTCCAACTTGACTAAGCAAGACACTGAAGAAAGTAATACCTTCAATCTAGATGTTAAAAACTGGGCAATTCAGCTTCAGGATGCTGACCCTTATGAAATAGCCCAGTCAGGTTTTGAGCTGGTAGTTCTGGACTACTCCAAAGATGGGTCTGAAGAAAAAAAGTACTCTTCAGAAGAGATTGAGATTATTAAAAAATCAGGAGTTATTCCAATTGCCTACTTAAGCATAGGAGAAGCCGAAGATTACAGGTTTTATTGGAAAGAAGAATGGAACAGCAGTCCTCCCAAATGGCTGGGAAAAGAGAATCCTGAATGGAAAGGAAATTATGCTGTAAGATACTGGGAATCTGAATGGAAAAAAATAATTTATGAATACTTGGATAAAATAATTGAACAAGGATTTTCTGGAGTTTATCTCGACAGAATTGATGCTTATGAGTACTGGAGTGATGCCTCTAATGGAGAAAATCTGACACTTTCAAAAAAAGACTCTACAAAAAGAATGATAGATTTTATAATATATATAGCTAATTATTGCAAAAACAAAACAAAAGGAAATTGCTATATCATTCTGCAAAATGGAGAAGATCTTATTAAATTTGACAATGAAAATTATTTGTTAAAGGCTGTGTCTGGATGGAGTGTTGAAGACTTTTTTTATGATGAAACTGAGATTATTCCTTCAGAAATTGTTCAGGAAAGAGTTCGTTTTTTGGACATTGTTATTTCTGAAGGCAAACCAGTATTTTCAGTAGATTATGTTGATAATAATGAGGGGGGTGAGGAAAATAAAAAAAGAATTGATGATTACAGAGCAAAGGCAATAGAGAAAGGATATATTCCTTATGCTGCAAAATCTGACAGAGAGCTTGATGAAATTAACATCATTCAAGGAGTTCAGCCATAAATTGCTAACATATAAATCTAAACTTCTGAGATAACTGTTTAAACTGCTCATATC
>WAQV01000022.1 GCA_015520065.1 Candidatus Pacearchaeota archaeon
CTCGATTACAGAAGAAACGACACATCAGCTTACATTGATGACACAAATGCAACCTACTGGCGTATCTATGTTCCTGTAGGTGTTGCTGGCACTTGCACAGGAAACATTGTTTTCGGAGCTGTTCAGAGTTAGGATTTAAATATATAATTAGTAACATTTATAAGGAGGGAAAATCTATTTTTCAAATGGAGTCTTCTGATATTAATGCATCGGAAAGAGAAAGGCAAGACATAGAGATTCCGGGAATGGAAGCAGGAAAAAAATACGATTCTGCAGGATTATCTCCTGCAAGCCAAACTGAAGCTCAAAAAGAAATGGAGAAAACAAAAAAAGAGTTAGAGAAGCTTAAAGGTTTCATTCTTAAAAAATATCCTTTTGTTCAGGCAATAGGAATTCTTCCTCCGCAGTCAATAAGATTCTTTATTGAGGAAGAGGAAGTTCCAAAAGAAACAGAGAAACATATTCATCTTTGCGTAATATTTCCTGAAGATAAAGTAAAAGAGGCTCCAAAAATGAAGCAGGAGATAATAGAACAGATTGACAATATTGCAAAAAGCAGTGGAAAGAAGATATGGCTGCATCTTTACACTCCTGCAGATATTTGGGAGATATGTCTTGACAGCAAGTTTGAGCTTTCTGGAGCAATAGCCATGGCATTTCCACTCCATGATAAGGGTTTTCTTGGAGCTTTGAGAGTTGCAGAAATTCATAAATCTCTTGTTTTGCAGAAATTCGAAAGATATGTTGTAAGTTATGTTATTGGAGGGAGTCTTGTAAGGGGTGAGGCTGTTCCGACATCTGATGTTGATGTCTTCATAATTATCAATGACACTGATGTTAAAAGAATGCCGAGGGTTGAGTTAAGAGAGAGGTTAAGAAGCATTATTTATCAGTATGTTAATGAAGCCAGTGCGCTTGCAGGAGTGCAAAATAAACTTGAACCTCAGGTTTATCTTCTGACAGATTTCTGGGAAGGTGTTAAAGATGCCCAGCCAGTTTATTTTACTTTTATAAGAGATGGTGTTCCATTGTATGACAGAGGAACCTTTATGCCATGGAAGGTTCTTCTAAAAATGGGGCGTCTAAAGCCAAGCCCAGAGGCAATAGATATGTATATGTCAATGGGAGATCAGACAGCAAAAAGAGTTAAAAGAACTCTTCTGGATTTGGTTGTTAGCGACATTTACTGGAGTGTTATAACTCCGAGTCAGGCTTTATTAATGCTTTATGGACTGCCACCTCCTGCTCCTAAACACATTGTTTCAGAAATGAAAAAGATATTTGTTGACAAGGAAAAAATGCTTGAGAAAAAGTACATCAAGATTCTTGAGGAGATTGTTATAAAGTATTACAAAGGTTATGAGCATGAGAAAATAAAAGAGGTTTCTGGAAAAGAGGTTGACAAACTTCTTAAAGATGCAGAGGATTACATGAAAAGGCTGAAAGAGCTAAGGGAGCAGATTGAAAAGAGAGCGCAGGAAAAAATTATAGAGCAGATTTATAATGATGTTTTTGAGCTTCTAAAACCTTTAATAGGCAAAAAGTCAGTGGAAAAAATAATAGAAGAGTTTGAGAAGAATTTTGTTAAAACAGGAAAGTTCTCTCATCAACATTTAAGGATTTTAAAGGATATAATTGCTGCAAGAAAGGAATTTAAGAAAGGAAAAGCATCTTCCAAGAGAGTTGATGATGCAAGAAAGAATGCAGCAATTTTAATTAACAGTCTTATTGAGTACTCTCAAAGAAAAGAGCTTTTGGCACTGGAAAAGAACAGAATGAGAATAAATTACAGAGACAAAGATGGAAAACAGCATGCAGCAGAGCTTTTCCTTGCAGGAAAAAACGCGTTTTTAATTGATAAAGGTGTTGTAAAAAAGATTTCAGACAAAATAGAAGACTCTTCAATGGATGAGCTTACAGCAGCTGTAGAAGAACAGAAATCTAAACAAGAGGTAAGTGTAAACCCTGCTGTATTTGATATTATTAAAAAAGAGTTAGGAGATTATGAGATTGTCTTAAATTAATTTTTATGAACCTCTATAGCTTTTGTAAGCGATTTCTTATACATTTCCACTGACTCAGTTACGCATTTGTAGGCTTCCTCTTTTCCTAAAATCTCTTCTGCAGAGCATTTTTTCCCGTAAAGCTCTTTGTATATCTTGAAAAAATGCTTTATTTTTTCAACTGTATATTTTGGCAGCTGAGAAATATCATCAACATCTTTAAATCTCGGGTCAGACTCATACACTCCTATTATCTTGTCGTCTTCTTCTCCGGAGTCAATCATTTTTAGAACTCCAATAACCTTTACTCTTGCTAAAGTCATAGGATATACTGGCTTTGATGTTATGACAAGTATGTCCATAGGATCATTATCTTTCCATAATGTTTGAGGTATAAAGCCGTAATCTCCTGGATAATGAACAGCAGAATACATAGGTCTGTCAAGCTTTAGCATTCCTGTTGATTTATCTATCTCGTATTTGTTTATAGAGCCTTTTGGAATCTCGATTATGGCATTGACTACTTTCGGACAGTTCTCACCCGGAGTTATTTTGTCTATCGGAATCATTTTAGAAATGACACATAGCTATTTAAATAAAGATGGTTTTTAAATATTATGGAATATGTCTTTATTTTAGGAAGGAATGTAAAGCTTTCAATTGCAGAAGTAATCTCTTATCTGGATAGAGAGGAAAATCCTATAGAGAGTTATGCAAAATACAGGAATTCTGTTTTAATTAAAACAAAAAAACCTCTAAAAAAAAGAGCTATTGACTGGCTTGGAGGAGTTATTGCTATAGGTCAGGTAATTGCCTCTGGAAACAGCTTTGAGGAGCTAATCCAGAATATTGAAAATAAAGAGATTTACTCAGGAACAAAAACAAATTTTAATTATGCCATATGGAACTTTTCTGAATGTTATATTGAAATATCTGAATACCTTAAAAAAAGATTTAAGTCAGAGAGGTTAAAAGCCAGCGAGAAAAAACTTTCAGGTTTTATTAAGTTGCAGCCTGATAGATATAAAACTCCTTTTCAGGAATTTGCACTAAAGCCGTCTTCAAGCATGATTGATGAGCAGTATTTTTTGTTTAAGGGAAACAAAAGGTTTTATTTTGGAAAAATAACTCAGCAATGCAATTATGAAGAGATAGAAAAAAGAGATATGGAGAAGCCAGTCCGTAGAGCTGAGTTTGCTATATCTCCAAGACTTGCGAAGATAATGATTAATCTTTCTCTTGTAAAACCAGGACAGACAGTTTTAGATCCTTTTTGCGGTGTTGGAGTTATCCTGCAGGAGGCACTTCTTCAGGGAATGAAAGCAATAGGCATTGACAAAGACAAAGAGGCAATTAATAATGCAAGAAAGAACTTAAACTGGGCTGGTTTTTCTGAAAAAGAGTATTCCTTGATAAACGGGAATTCCGCCAAGATTAAAATTCAGTCATGCAATGTTATTGTTACTGAGCCCCATTTTGGAGAGCCTTTAAGAAAAATCCCTTCTGAGGAAAAAGCCAAAGCTATTCTTGGAAGGTTTGAAAAGCTCATGATTTCTGTGTTAAATAACTTAAAGAAAAGTGTTTCAGGAAGGATTGTTTTTACAGCTCCTTTTGTAAGAACTCCGAAATCCAGAATCGGCTGCAATATAGATAATATCTTGTCCAGAACAGGCCTGAAAATTGCCCCATTAATGGGAGGAAAAATAAGATTCCCTATTCCTGAATTCCGGGAGAAGCAAATAGTCGGAAGAGAGATTTTTGTTCTTGAGCACCAGCAATAGAGTTTTAGCTTACTTGTTAAAAGAATCCAAGAGAAGGAAGTACTCTTTTTTTTCAATGAGTTTGTCTGCTTCTGACAGACCTATTCTTTCTGCAAGCTTCCAGAATGCTGATGGCTTGTAACCTCTTTTTCTTAAAGATGCAAGAGTTGGCAGTTTTGGGTCGTCCCATCCAGAGTAAATTCCTGAATTTATGCCTTCCCTGAATTTTGTTGTTGAAAGCTCTAAGTCTTTGAAATGTATTCTTCCTAAGAATGATGTCCAAGGGAATTTCTCTTCAAGGCCTAAAGCAGCATAAATCATCTTCTGCCTTTCTGCATTGTCTCTGTGGTCTTTTCCACGTATTACATGAGTCATTTTCATTTCAATGTCATCAACTGCTACAGCAAAATTCATAAGAGGCCAGACTCTGTATTTATTTCCTGTTCTTGGGTGTTCTTTTTCATTAATTCTTGCCAGAGGAAAGTCTCTCATAGCAGGGTTTTTATGACCCATTCCTCCAAATCTCTCAGGAGTTTTAAATCTTAAAACAGCCTCGCCTTCCCTGAAAGCATTGAACATTTTTTTCCATCTTTCCAGATTTTCCTCAACAGAGATATTTCTGCACTTGCACTCTGTTTTTTTTGAAACGCACTCTCTAAACTCATCAGGAGTGCAGGAACATACATAAGCAGCATTTTTCTCAATAAGTTTTTCTGCATAATCATAATAAATCTCCATTCTGTCTGACTGTATAACTATTTCTGCAGTTTTTTCAAACAGCCATTCAGAGTCTTCTTTAATCAGCTGGTAGGAGTCCGGATAACTGTTCTCAGGATTTGTGTCCTCTATTCTGACATAAAACTTTCCTCCATATTTTTTTACATAAAGAAATGCCAGGCATGCTGGGATTGTGTGTCCTATGTGCAACGGCCCGGATGCAGAAGGTGCAAATCTTGTTATTATTCCTGTTTTTGGAACATTAGGAAGTTCTGGTAGCCCTTCCCTGACTTTTCTTTTACTGACTTCTGACTTCAATTCCTCAAAAAGCTTTTTTTGCTCCTCCAGGCTGAGAGAGTTTACTTCGTTTACAATCTCTGCTATTTTTTTTGAGTATTTTCCAATATCCTCTTTTTTTAAGCCTTCATTAAAAAGAGCAGATATTACTTTGCCGACAACTGCTTTGCCGTTATATGAGATAGCATTCTTTAGTGCGTATGCTTTAGCTTTTTTCTCTATGTCTATCATTTATTAATCTCAGAAGGATTTATTAATAAAGATTACTCTCTGTATGAAAAACTGCTTAAATAAATTAAGATTTATGAAGAGAGGGGAGCCTTGTTGTGCATCCTCTGGGG
>WAQV01000023.1 GCA_015520065.1 Candidatus Pacearchaeota archaeon
CCATATTGCAGCACGAATACCTTTTAAGGCGCATATCCTTGTCTCACAACCACAGATTAAACTTCATAATTTTTGAAAAGAAGTGCTCATCAAGATACGGGATTACCTCAGAGGAAATAAGGCTTATTGAAGAGCTTTTAAGCATATTCAAAATGCACAAAGAAAGCCCTTTTGAATTCATGAAAGACGGAAAAGTTGTTATAATGTCAGATTCAGAGGGCATAAAAACACTCGCTCCAGAAAAAACAAAAATCTTCATAGAGATGGCAAAATCAATTATAAATAAAACAAAGAGCAGGTTTTCAGGTTAAATCTCAGAGAATTACCATTTTTTTCTAAATCTCCTGCCTGATGCTTCTTGCCAGCATGTCTGTTAATATTGCATTGCTTTTGCATGATATAATCTTGTTTACTATCTGTTCGCTGCTTTCCTTAATGCTGTCAAAGTCAATATTTGCAAATTTGCTGTAAAGACTGGCACATCTTTCAAGCAACCCTTTCATTCTTTTTCTTCCGTGTGAAGCAAATATTGATATGTTCCCGTAAAAAGAAGTCAATGAATCTAATTTTTTATGTATCTCATCGGAAATTTCCATTGACAGCTTTTCTGAAATTCCTTTTGAATGCTCGTCTGAGAATAGAGATTTTGAATTAAATTTGCTTAAATAACTTCTATCCTCCTCAAGCTCTTTTTCAACTCTGCTGCTTGTTTTTTCCAAAACATCCCACACAATATATCTTATCGCATATACTTCTACCTCTTCTTTTAAGTCATTTTTAAAACCACCAAATGAGAAGATGTTGTATATTCTGCTCATTGCTTTAATATATCCTTCAGAGGAATTATCAATTTCTTGGGAAGAATATCTTTTATCAAACCTGTTTATAAAATGCCTGTCATCAGTTCCTGCATTATTAATATGCATTAAAACACTCTCTTTAATACGAGGGGTTAAGTTAGATGACAATCCTAAAATTTGTAGAACTCTGTTGTTAACTCCTTCTTCTAAAAACTTGATATATTCTCTTATAGCCTTGTTTTTTGCAGCTTCTTTGGCACTCTTGTTTAACAGCTTGTTTTCTGCTACTGGAACTGGCAGGTACTCAATTCCTATCTTGCTTTTGTCTCTTTTTTCCAGCTCTTCATTAATCTCTTTTTCATATCCAATAATAAACTCTAATCCCCCTTCTTTTACCCTTTCTAAAACATCATAGGAAGTTTTAAGAGGAATTCCTTTGACAGAAAGAGGCACAAGATAAGCATTCTCATCTCTAACATCAAGATTGGATGTAAAATAGATTTCCAAAGGGCTTTTTTTAACATTGAATGTGATATTCCTGCTTAAACGGATTCTTAAATCGCATATACTCTGATGCAGGCTGTTAATTATCTTTTCAATATCTGACTCAGGCATTCTACTCAGGCATGAGTAAAACCCTTTAAATGCTTTGTTATATTCTAATGTATAGAAATTAGTCATGAAGGAAATACCTGATTTTGAAGCTAAACGCTCTCAAATAGAGAAACTTGCAAAGATGTCAGAGAGATTTCTTAAAAAATCTAAAAAAGCAACAAATATAATAAGAGAGATAATAAAGTCCTGTCCTGATGAGTAACATTTAGCAATAGTGCTTCTTCTTTATAATATTTTAGAGAATCAAGCTGTTTTTCTCTGTTATTTTTAATGAACGCCCACGCCAGGAATCGAACCTGGGTGCCCCGAAGGGCCCGGATTAGCAATCCGGTGCAATAACCACTATGCGACGTGGGCATATAAATAAGTAGGAAATTCTTAGCTTATAAGGTTTTTTGTTTTTATTTTTTCTGATTTAAATTATTTCCCTTGCATTCTTATACTTTCTGGAGATAAATAAAAAACTCTTGTTGTTTTGAAGACTTGCCTTTCAATCCTGCCTCAGTAAAGCCTAACACCTTGTAACCATTTTTTGACGCCCAGTCTAATACTCTATTTACAGCCTCAATGCATTTTGAGTAATCATTAACTTTTATGGGTTTTAAAGGATTTTCTGAAACCTCAAATTGCGGCTTAATCAATCCTAAAACTCTGCCGTCAGCTTTAAGCCAGTTTTTCACTACAGCAAGAATTTCAATAATAGAAGAAAAAGTAACATCAATCAAACACAAATCTATTTTCTCTTTAAGAGTTTTAATCTCTCTCGCATCCTTATTTGGCAAATACTCAACCTTTGCCCTTAAAGATTCGTCCAAATTCTCTCCAGCATCAATAGAATAGACTTTTCTGGAACCATGCATTAATGCATAATGAGTAAACCCTCCAACACTGCACCCGACATCTGCTATAACTCTTCCATTAAAATCTATTTTGAAATGCTTAACTGCCTTATCAAGCTTATAACCCCCTCTGCTTACAAACTTAAATTCCTCAGCAACTTTTACTTCTGAATTTTCAGTTACATCCTTGCTGGGCTTTTTAACAATATTGCCATTCACTGAAACCACTCCTTCTTTAATCAAGTGTTTTGCTTTCTCCCTGCTTTTTGCAAATCCTTTTTCAACAAGAAAAACATCAAGTCTCATTTTAACCGAACTTATTATCTAACAATTTATCAGCAGCTTAGAAAAATAGCGGGGGCGGGATTTGAACCACGCGATCTCCTGGTTATGAGCCAGGTGAGGACTCCAGGCTCCTCCACCCCGCTATTATTACTCCGGAATACTGATTTTTAAACTTAACTGAGTATTGGAAGTGTTGCTAAACTAGTTTTTAAGGAATATATCCAAAATCTCAGACAAATTTTTAAACCTCTTTTTCAACATGGTTTTATTGTTTTTGCTAAATTGGCTCAAAAGAGGGGAAAATGGATGACATCTTGAAACTTGGAATTGATGACGCAGGAAGGGGTCCTGTTATTGGTCCAATGGTTCTTGCAGGATGTTTAATTAACAGGGAAACAGAAGACGAGCTGAAAAAGCTAGGAGTTAAGGACAGCAAACAGCTCACTCCAAGAAGAAGAGAGTTTCTTGCAGAAAAAATAAGAGAAAAAGCAGAGGTTTTTGAGATTGTTCTTTCTTACCCTGATGAAATAGACGGGCATAGCAGAAAAGGAACAGACCTCAACAAGCTTGAAGCAATAAAGAGCGCGGAAATAATAAATAAAATAAATGATTCTTTCAAAGACAGAAAAATCAAAGTCATAATTGACTGCCCGTCTCCAAGCATAAGGAAGTGGTCAGATTTTCTTAAAACAAAAATAAACGAGCTGTCAAACCTCGAGATTTCCTGCGAACACAAAGCAGACAAAAACCATGTTGCTGTGGCAGCTGCATCCATACTTGCAAAAAGCTCAAGGGAAAAAGAAATGGACAAACTTAGAGAGAAATACGGAGATGAAATAGGTTCAGGCTATGCTTCAGACCCTCTGACATGCAGGTTTCTTGAGAAATATGCAGAAAAGCACAAAAAAGACGGAATCTTCAGGCAGACATGGGACACATGGAAAAAAGTATGCTCAAGAAAAGAGCAAAAAAGGCTTTCTGACTTTTAATCATGGAAAATTTCCAGTAAGCTTTATAAACACTTATTTATAGCCATCTCTTATGAAAAAGAAATATTACTTCAATATCTTTAAGTCCGGCAAAGATACTTTCATAGGAGAATGCAACCTTCCTTTAAGATTTGTTACAGGATATATGGGTGATACAATTGACCAGGTTGCTGATTTCATATATAATGAAATAAAAACTGACGACCTCAAGACATTAGTAATAAAAAGCGACCCTGTTTTTACATGCCCTTACACTAAAAAAGAGAAAAAAGTTAATACTGATGAGCTTGAAGCTTTAGTGAAAAAACTCAGCAGCAACACTCTGAACATTAAATTTATAATCAAATAATCCACTTTTTTAATCTCCGAGTTTAGAGTACATAAAAATATAAAAACTTCTTCTATATTGGTTTATTTATGGTTGATGAGGTGCATGGCGGCTTTGATGATGCAATAGGAAAATCAAAGAAAGAGGAGATTGTCATAGAGGCAAAAGGATTCTTTGATTTCTATAAGAATGAAATAGGAGAATTTATAAGGAAATGGAAGAATGTAATTTATATTGACTTTATGAAGCTTACAGAATTCTCCAAACTGCTTTCAGATGAGATACTTTCCAACCCAGAAGAAACTTTGCGGATGATTGAGGTTGCAATAGAAGAGTCAGGGCTTGTAAAAAATGCGAGAGTAAGGCTTTACAATCTTCCTGAAAGCCACCATATAAAGATAAGGGATATAAGGTCAAGGCATCTTAATGAGATGGTAGTTATTGAAGGAATAATCAGGCAGGCATCTGATGTAAGGCCTCAGGTTGTAAATGCAAAGTTTGAATGCCCAAGCTGCGGAACAATAATTTCTGTTTTGCAGATAGAGAAAAAGTTTCGTGAGCCTTCAAGATGCTCTTGCGGAAGAAGAGGCGGATTCAGGCTTATAAGCAAAGAGATGGTTGACACTCAGAGGCTTGTTATTGAAGAGTCTCCAGAATCTCTTTCAGGAGGAGAGCAGCCTAAAAGAATAAATGTTTTTGTTAAAGAGGATTTGGTTGAGCCAAGAATGGAGGAAAAAACAACTCCTGGAAGCAGAGTTAAAGTTGTTGGAATTCTGAAAGAAGTGCCAGTTCCTCTAAGCACTGGAGGTTTATCAACGCGGTTTGAGCTGGCAATAGAGGTAAACAATCTCATACCTCTAGAAGAAACTTTTGAGGAACTTGATATAAGCGAGGAAGATGAAAGGCAGATACTCGAGCTTGCAGAAGATCCAGAAATATTTGACAAGCTTGCAAAAAGCATCTCTCCGAGTGTGTGGGGTTACGAGGAAATAAAAAAGTCTCTTGTTCTGCAGTTGTTTGGAGGTGTGAGAAAAGTCCATGCAGACGGACAGAAAAGCAGAGGAGATATTCACATACTTCTTATTGGAGATCCGGGAGTTGCAAAAAGTGTAATCCTTACTTTTATGGCAGATATATCTCCGAAAGGACGTTATGTTGTAGGTAAAAGTGCCTCAGGTGCTGGACTTACAGCCACAGTTGTTAGAGATGAGTATTTAAGAGGATGGTCTCTGGAAGCAGGAGCAATGGTTTTATCTAATAAAGGTTTAGTATGCATAGATGAGTTGGAAAAAATGGACCCGCAGGACAGAAGTGCTATGCATGAGGGTATGGAACAACAAACAATAACTATCAGCAAAGCCAATGTTCAGGCAACTTTAAGGAGTGAGACATCAGTATTGGCAGCTGCAAATCCGAAATTTGGAAGATTTGACCCTTATCAGCCAATAGCTCAACAGATTGATTTGCCTCCTACTTTGATAAACAGGTTTGATATTATATTCACTTTAAGGGATATTCCTGACAAAGAAAAAGATGCGCGTATAGCAAGCCATGTTTTGCACGAGCATATTAAAGAAGGAAAAGACATGGTTATTCCGAGAGAACTTTTCAGAAAATATGTTGCTTATGCAAAGCAAAAAGTAAATCCTAAGCTAAGCGAAGAGGCAATCGCAGAGATAAGGAACTTTTATGTTGAATTAAGAAACACTCCTGTTTCCTCTGACACTGCATTGAGACCAATACCAATTTCAGCAAGGCAGCTTCAGGCATTAATAAGAATGGCTGAGGCATCAGCAAAAGTAAAATTAAGGGACAAAGTAACTCTCGAGGATGCAAGAAACGCAATTGAAATAATGAAATTCTACTTAATGCAGGTTGGATATGATTATGAATCCAAAACATTTGACATAGACAGAATTAGCCAGAAATTTACTTCCTCTCAGAGAAGCAAGATATTTGCTGTTCGTGATAAGATTGCTGAACTTGAAAGCCGTTTAGGAAAGCTTATACCTATTGAGGAAATTGAAAAAGAGCTTGAAGGAAAGCTGACAAAAGACGAAATAGAGGATGCAATAACAAAACTAAAGGCATCTGGAGATATCTACAGCCCGAGAAGAGGTTATGTTGAGAGAGTCAGCTCTTAGAAGTTCTTAGCTTTGTTAAACCTGTTTTAGAGCTTAAAAGAAATACAATAATTTAAAAATATTCCTGTCTCTTATACACATCTGAC